>JBHHVT010000006.1:0-24704 GCA_046754425.1 Nitrospinota bacterium
CTTCAATTCCCCTCCTTGAAAAGGAGGGGACATTTCATGAATAATCCGGGCTAAGGATTACTAATTAATTGGCGGCGTTTCCAGATTCATCCCCTTGGTCAGACTGCTGTCGCCAAGAATGGCGAACGCGCCTTCGAGACTGCCCCCGCCGGTGTTTCCGCCTCCCTGCACCGAGATGCGCGGCACTTTAACGATATTGGGATTTTTGACCGCCGCCGCGAGGAGCTTATCGATTACCGCAAGCTGCATCGTCTTCTCCTTGCCGAGCACGGCAACCTGATCCTTCTGCCCCTTTGCTATTTCCTGAAGTTTCAGCTTTTCACCTTCGCCGTCAAGCCGTTTGGCCGCCATTCGATGCTGCGCGGCTTTCTTCTCGATTTCCGCCTTCATCAGCGCCTGCTGCTGATCGGCTTCGGCCGTAGCCTTTTCCACATCTATGCGTTTTTTCTGCGCGGCCTCCTCCTGTATGAAGGTCCGCCTCATCTCTTCGGCAAGCTGTTCGCGTTTACGCGCCACCAACAGCTCCGGCGGTATAACCGGATCGCCGAACTTTACGCCGCTTACGTTTAAACCGGCTTTTGCGGCGCGCAGTTTCAACTCCCCAAAAACTTTTTTCTCCAAGAAATCACGTCTGTTCCGAAGTTCCAGAACCCTGCTCTGCTTCCGTTTGGCCGACTTTTTGCCCTTCGTATCGGTTTCATAATCGGCACTGACGATATTCCTTACCACGCTTCGGACCAACGGCGTAAAAATCTTGTTTTCCACCTGCTCCAGACCGCCGATGGCGGCGACGATTATCGGCGCGGCTTTCGGATCAACCTGAACGGTCGCCCTTAACTCCAGCGGAACCTCCCAGCCATCTATCTTGAGCAATATCGCGCTGTCCGCGGCGTCGCTGGGAACGGCGACACGTTCACTATCCAGTCTTTGCTCGATCTGGCCGTTTTGTTTAACGTTAAGGTCTATCCACCTTTTCGTGTAGCCGCCGATGTAACTCCACTTCTGAACCCGCGAGGCTATCGGAGTTATTTTGTACGCGTCCTCGTTCAGGTAGTACGTTCCCGGGCCGAGCACCTTGTTCCAGAGCCCGCGGCATCCTTTCGGGACAAGAGGAGCCGAAAATGTAACGCCTTCGGGCGGCGTCACACGTTTACATTCCGAGTCCGGCAGTTCCTGCACGGCGGATTTCACCACCCCTGCGTATCCGCCCTTGATTTTTCTTACCGGTCTGTTTTGTATCGTAAAGAGGTAAGGGTTATAACGGTATTTGCCCGGCTTCAGTACGGTGGTCTGCGGGCCTTTTTGCCCCTTGCCCTCGCCGAGAAAATAACCGGCTTTCATCATCTCTTTTTCCGTGCCTGGTTTCCATTTGTCGGCAAAAAGCTGGCCCGCCCTTAAAGGCAGACCGTCTGTTGCGTCGATCATTCCGTAACTGCCAAGAGGCACCTCGTGAACCGGTAATGATTCCACCTCGTAAAGGATTTTCACCATCGGTTTTATGTTCAGGCCGGGACCCAGTATCTCAGCCTGCGGGCCCGTCTCCCCGTTAATGGCTATAATCCTGCCCTGCTCCAAACTCTTGCTGCCGTACACTTTGTTAAGCACCCCAATTTTATCCGCGTCTATGACTACAAACGATGTCTGGGCGGCCGCCAGCAGCGTAACCAGAATAAGGGCAATCCGTAACGGAGCGCGTACCCAGCCAATGGCAACTTTTTCACCGCCCCTGCTTACGTGCTCATCCGGCAGCGTGTAATGGTCGGGAACCATGCCGGGTATGAATATGGTTGCGATGATTAAAACAGCTATTACCAATATAGTTGCCATAATGCTCCTCCTTAGGTTGCTTTTAAGTGACCGGCCGAATGCGTTTCTTCCGGAAAACCATGATCCGGATATACTTGCAATTTGACTGGAAACCACTCGTGGTTTCTTTTCGATGTCCCATCCAGTTTTCAAAAGCAAATATTACGCCAAAATGGTAAAGTGCGTATAATGCTGTTTAATTTGTTGTTAATGACCAACCGGATAAACGGATAAAAGCCGTATTGCCTAATATATATGCATCTTCATATTTTTAATGCCCAATAAACAGGCTCCCGCATACATCGGGAGGCAATATACTGCCGCCGATTTAATCGTTACGGATGAAACCGGCATGCGGGGGCCGTTCAAATAACAAAATCACATTCCTTCCTTCGCTTTTGAATTTAAAGCGGGGTAACATTAGGGCTTATAACTTTATCGGGAAGGACAAAGGAAGAGTGGGCAACGATGTACCGGCAAGGCAGAGACTTTACTGGTTCCTTGCGCTTATAACGCTTTTCCGTCTCATCGTCGCGTCGTCTTTTGAGCTGTCGCTCGACGAGGGCTATTACTGGCTCTGGTCGAAAAACCTCGACCTCTCCTACTACGATCATCCGCCTATGATTGCCTACGTGCTTGCGCTGGCGACATACTTTTCGGACGCGGAGATTTTCATCCGGCTCGCGCCGATCCTCGGCAGTGTCGTTACATCTTTGCTCCTTTACGAAATGGCCAACGACCTCTATAACGACGAATGCGCGGGATTCAACGCGGTGCTGATGGCGAACGTTACGCTTATCTTCTCTGCCGGCGCGCTTATCGCCACTCCCGATACGCCGCTCGTACCCTTTTACACGGCGGCCATGATGCTGACGTTCAAGGCCGTGCGAAGCGAACCGGGAAGCTGGGACGGTTACACCCTCTGGACTGCGGCGGGAGCCGCGATAGGCGGCGCGATGCTGAGCAAATACACCGCCTTTTTCTTTTTTCCATGCGCGCTTTTGTACTTTTTTCTCTCCACGCGCGGCAGGGCGTGGCTTAAACGTCCGGAGCCGTACCTGGCATCGTTTATATCATTCATCGTTTTTATGCCGGTAATTGTCTGGAACTCCCGCCACGACTGGGTATCGCTGTCGTTCCAGGCAAAACACGGCCTTGCCGAAATCGGCGGGAACCCGTTTGACCGTTTTCTGGAGTTCGCCGGTTTGCAGATAGTTCTTTACTCCGCCGGTATTTTCTTTTTCCTGATAGCGGCGGGCGTGTCGGTTTCAAAAAGTTCTTACAAGGAAGTCCACCCGAGAGCCAGGGAGGCGGCGTTGTTTCTTTTTTCGTTTTCCATACCGATAATCGGCTTTTTCGTTTTGAACTCTTTTCGGGCGCGCGTTGAGGGCAACTGGCCCATCCTCGGTGTCATCCCTCTTTTTTTGCGGGCGGGAAAAATGGCGGGCGGGTGGTACAGCTCCCCACGGTTTAAAATCCCTTTTCGGGCCTCGCTCGCGATAGCGTTGCTCTTATGGATAGTCTTTCACGTACAGTTGACCAATCCGGTAATCCCGCACCCGAAAAGGTTCGAGATAGGCCGCCGCGTGTACGGCTGGAGATTGCTGGGCGCAAAGATCGATGAAGCGAAAAAAAGCGGCGATGTTTCGTTTATTGTCTCGAACCGGCACCAGATAGCGACGCTTATGACCTACTACACGGAACCGCACATGCGGGCGTACCTGATAGGCGCGAACAACGACCGTTTCACGTTCCTGCCGCCGCCCGACAGCATGAAAGGCAAAAACGCGATATATTTAACCGAAATGGGACGAGACATGATAAAGAGTATTACGCCTCTGTTCGACAAGGTGGAAACTCTGGAAAAAGTGGATATCGTCCGCAAGGGCGAACTAATCCGCAGCTTCACGCTCTACCTCTGCTACAATTATCACGGCGGCCTGGACAGGCTATGATCAATTCGGGGAGAGGGTTCCGCAACATCGCGCTGACCGGCTTCAAGAGCAGCGGAAAAACCAGGATAGGGAAGATGCTTGCAAAAAAACTGAATATGGACTACCTGGATATCGATACGGTGATTGAAAAAATTTACTCGCGCTCCGGCAATGCGCGACTTCGCGTTAGGAGCATCTATAAAAAATACGGGGCTGATTACTTCCGCCGGCTTGAAGGTGAAGCGCTTAAAGAGGCGGCTAATAAAGATTCCATCGTGCTGTCGCTGGGAGGCGGCACTCCGCTGAACCGAGGGTTTAAAAAAGCCGGTTTTAAAGGTACCAGGTTCGTCTATCTGAACGTCAAGCCTTCAATGCTCTACGCCAGGATTAAGCAAAAAGGGTTTCCGCCTTTTATCGATGAAAAACGGCCGCGCGCGTCGTTCGACGAACTGCTGGCAAAAAGAACGCCGGTTTACGAAAAAATCGCCGACGTGAAAGTGGACAACACGGATAAAAAACCGATGAAATGCGTAAAAGAAATTATTGAAAAACTGGGTGCGAATCGTGGCCGGTAACAGCTTCGGGAACCTGCTGACGCTCACAACATGGGGCGAGTCGCACGGCGAGATGATCGGCGGCGTGCTGGACGGCTGTCCGGCGGGACTGCGGATATCTCTCGACGACATTCAAAAAGAAATAGACAGGCGAAGGCCGGGGCAGAGCAAGATAACAACCCAAAGACGCGAATCGGACAAAGTGAAAATCGTCTCCGGCCTCATGGACTCCGTTACCACCGGCGCGCCGATATCGTTCCTTATCGAAAACGAGGATAAGGACAGTTCCGCCTACGAAAAGATTAAGGACGTCTACCGGCCCGGACATGCCGACTACACATACGACGCAAAGTACGGCATACGGGACTGGCGCGGCGGCGGGCGGTCCAGCGCGCGCGAAACAGCCGTCCGCGTGGCCGCCGGTGCGATTGCGAAATCGATACTTGCCGGCGTGACGATAACCGGATACACGGTTAAGATATGCGTCATAAAGATGGAAAGTTTTAACGCCGATGAGATAGAAAAAAACGCGGTGCGCTGTCCCGACCCGAAGGCGGCCGCGGAGATGATCAAGGCCATTGAGGCGGCGCGCAAGGATAAGGACTCGCTTGGCGGAATAGTGGAAGTGAGGGCGAAAAACGTTCCGCCCGGGCTCGGCATGCCCGTTTATCATAAACTGAACGCCGGCCTCGCGTCGGCGCTGATGGGTATAAACGCCGTTAAGGGCGTCGAGATAGGCGACGGCTTCAAGGCCGCCGTAATGAAAGGTAGCGAGTTCAACGACGAGATGGAGCCGGGCGATGGCGGGCCGGGATTTAAAACCAATCACGCGGGCGGCATCCTGGGCGGCATATCGAACGGCAGCGACATCGTTGTGCGGATAGCTGTAAAACCGACGCCTTCACTGCCGCGTGAACAGATGACTGTCGATAAAAACGGCAACGCTGTCTCCGTAATCGTTGAGGGAAGGCACGACCCCTGCATCTGCCCGAGGGTTGTGCCGGTTGCCGAAGCTATGGTCGCACTTACGCTGGCCGACCATGTTCTGCTCAACAGGGCGGTACGCATATAACCGAAATGCCCGTGCCGCTGATTCTTGCTTCCGGTTCGCCCAGAAGAAGGGAGATACTGGAAGGACTTATGATGGATTTCAAAATAAAAACCGCCGACATAGACGAGACGGTTATCGATGGTGAGATTGTCGAGGAGAGCGCCTTGCGACTTGCCGCCGAGAAGGCCGACGCGGTAGCCGAAAAAAGCCCGGACTCTCTTGTGATAGGCGCGGATACGATAGTCTCCCTGGACGGCGCGGCCATAGGCAAACCGGTGGACAGGAACGACGCCCGCGATATTTTACTGCGGCTCGGCGGCAGGACGCACGAAGTGGTGACCGCGCTTGCGTTCACGCGGCTTTGCGAAAAGCTGCGGAGTTCCGTTACATGCCGCAGCCGCGTTACTTTCCATAATGTAGACGGCGGGATTGTCGAACAATATCTGGAGACGGGCGAATACGTAGATAAGGCGGGCGGGTACGCAATACAGGGTTACGGGAAAGCGCTCGTAAAGTCCTACGATGGAAGCCTGACGAACATCATCGGACTGCCTTTGCGAACGCTTTTGTCTTTTATCGTTTCGTACGGATTGGAGCGGATGCCGTGGAGGGACGGTTGATGCTTGTAATCGGCCTTACGGGCGGAATCGGCTCCGGCAAATCGACGGCGCTGCGGGTCTTCAAGCGGCTTGGCGCGCACGTTATAGACGCCGACCGGCTCGCGCGAAAAGCGGCCGCCCCCGGTGAGACAGCGTGGCACGAAATCAGACGCAGGTTCGGCAACTCCGTTTTTCACCTTAACGGACGCCTTGACCGAAAAAAACTCGCTCAAAAAGTTTTCAGGGATAAGAAGGCGTTGCGCGGCCTTAATGCGATAATCCACCCGCGCGTGAAAGAGATGGAGGAAAAGCTGATAAGCGCCATCGGGGAAAAGGACAAAAACGCGGTGGTGGTCGTAGACGCGCCGATGATGATAGAGGCTGGTTTTCACCGGTCGAAGGACGTGCTGGTGGTCATGGACTGCAGCGAGGAAAACCAGATAAAAAGGGCGGTAAAATCCGGCAGGTTCACCCGATCGCAGGCCGCCTCCCGTATTAAAGCGCAGATGTCGACGGCGAAAAAGAAAAAATTCGCCGATTACCTGATTGAAAACAACGGCACTATCCACGATTGCCGTAAAAATGCCGAGGCCGTCTTTCGCGCGATTTTAGTGGAAAAAGGCGCGCGAAAAGCCCGTTAATACGAGGGTAAACGGCCCCGAATGAACTTCTTCTTGAAAAACAGGGAAAAAGCGTACAAAATTATGGGTAGGTTTGGGGACCAGCATACCGGGCAATTGATTATGCCTTGGGGCGATATAGGGGTAGAGAGTTAAATTTCCTTCAGGACGGGCAGGCTTTCTATCAGGCTCGCAACAGGGTGCGTAGCTAAGAAACAGGGGAGTGACTTGCATGCATTAACCTTTTCAGACAAACCACTGGATGAGGCAGGAGAAAAACAGGCCGCAAGCGAGCATCGCTATACCGACACAAGCCGGAATAAAGCCGAGAAGGTCGTAATCGCTTCCTGTCTGTCACTATCCGGTATCATTTTTATCGGCGATCTTATGATACCGCTCGGCGTCGCGGGAGGCGTTCCATACGTGGCGGTTGTTCTGCTTGCAATGTGGGCGCCGTCGCGGCGGCTTATCTACTTAACCGCCGGACTGTGTTCCCTTCTCACCGCTGCCGGATATTTCCTGTCGCCGGCGGGTGGTGTAATGTGGGTGGTGCTCGCCAACCGCGCGCTTGCGCTATTCGCCATCTGGGCTACCGCTATCCTCGGAAGCAGACTGATGCTCGCCTTAAACGAGGCTAAAAGAGCAAAGGAAAAAGCCCGGAATTACCTGGAAGTGGCCGGAACCATATTAATGACGGTGGGCGCCGATCAAAAGATAAGAATGATAAATAAGATGGGGAGTGCCGTACTGGGCCTCGACGAAGACGAAATTGTCGGTAAAAACTGGTTCGAAAATTTCATTCCGGAAAGAACCAGAAAAGATGAGATGTGCGGTTTCAAGGAGATGATAACAGGCGGTCGGAAACCGGTGTCGGCCGGGAACCCTCCCATCACCTCGCCGGTAATTACAGCCGACGGCGGCGAAAGGCTGATAGCATGGCATTTCACACCGTTGCGCGGAGATGACGGCGGCATCGCGGAAGTCCTCTGCTCGGGCGAGGACGTCACGGAACGCAAAATGGTGGAAAATGATCTGCGGCGGACCAAAAAGAGGGCCGAGGAGTCGGCAAAGTTAAGGGACCGTTTCCTGTCGCTGGTATCGCACGATCTTAGAAACCCCTTGAGCCTGCTGTTGATATTTCTCAGGTCAATGCGGCAAAACGATAAACTGGAGCTGGAGAAAAAGGATAGAAAACTTTTGGAAACCTCCATACACTCGGCTGAAACGATGGCCGAAATGATTTCGGAGCTGCTGGAAATGACCCGGCTGAAAAACGGAATCATGAAACCGGAAAAGAAATTTTTAAACGTAAGGCATCTGGTTTTAAACCAGATTCATCTCCTCGCGCATCTTGCGAAAAAAAAGGGGATAAGGCTTGTAAACAACATTCCGAAAAACAGCCGTATCTACGCGGATCCGACACTAAGCGACGCCGTGGTGCAAAACCTCGCCGCCAACTCCATAAAGTTCAGCGAACGGGGCGACACCGTTGCCGTCTTCATGCCGGACGACCGGCCTTCAACAATAGCGGTCTTCGATACCGGCATGGGAATCGAGCCGGAAAGGTTTAACAACATTTTCAATTATGAAATCCAGACTTCGACAAAGGGTTCAAGCGGCGAGAGAGGAACGGGGCTGGGACTGCCTATATGCAGGGAGATTATGGAGGCGCACGGAGGGGAACTGCTGGTAATGTCCTCTCCGCGTGAGGGATGTACGTTTATGGCGGTTTTTCCGGATGTAAAACCTAGGGTGCTGCTGGTCGGAGGGGACGGGTCCGTCTCAAGCGAAATTGAAAATCTGCTGGTAAACGACGGCGCCACAGTGGAGAGCGTAGATAACGGTAAAAACGCGATGGAGGTAATATCCGAATCACCGCCGAACCTGATACTTGTGGACAGCGCGGCTTCAAGGATAAACGGAATCGACCTGCTCAATGAATTGAAAAACGATGAAAATCTACGCCGCATACCGGTAATCGTGACCGCCGAATCGGACAATGAAGAACAGGCCCGGCAGGAGATGCGTTACGAGGCTGTGGAATATCTGGAAAAGGCTCTCGTGTCAAAAGAACTGATGCCGCTGGTCAAACGACACATCGGCTGATCCGAGCCGCCGGGCGATTCGCCGGTTTGCCCTGTTAAACCCTCGTCTGCTATCCTTCCCTTCAGCCGATGAGAAAAAAACCGCTTAATATCCTGTTCGGTTCCGCCGAAATAACCCCGTTCGCGAAGGTCGGCGGACTGGCGGATGTGGCCTCGGCGCTCCCGCGCGCGCTTGCCTCGCTCGGCCACAAACTGGCCGTCGTGACGCCTTACTACGGATGCGTAAAACAAAAGGGGATAAAACCGACCGGCATAACCGTCAGCGTAAAGATGGGAAACCGTACATTTCGCGGTTCTTTCTGGAAAGGAAGGCTGTCAGAAAATTGCACCATCTACTTCCTTCGTCACAACCGTCTGTTCGGCAGGAAAAACCCTTACGGCGATTCGAAGGGAGACTACCTGGATAACGACGAAAGGTTTATCTTTTTCAACCGCGCCCTGCTTGAACTGCCGGAACGGATAAGTTTCCGGCCCGATATCGTGCATGTTAACGACTGGCACCTGGGCCTGGCGCCCGCGCTTATTAAGCATTCCGCGGCCGGACTCGTGAAACACGCGAAAAGCGTTTTTACGATCCACAACATCGCCTATCAGGGTCTTTTTCCTAAAAAGTCGATGCGGCTTACCTCCCTTCCGAAATCGCTGTTCAATCCGGTCGGCGTCGAGTGGTACGAAAAACTGGGGATGCTAAAAAGCGGTATCGTCTACGCGGACGCGGTTACAACCGTCAGCCCGACGTACGCCAAAGAGATACTCACGCCGGAGCTCGGCTTCGGTTTGGAAGGACTGCTCAAAAAGCGGAAAAGCTCCCTTCACGGGATACTTAACGGCATCGATACGAAAGAGTGGAACCCCAAAACCGACCGGCTGATACCGCGTAACTACGACGCGGACAATATCGGTAACAAGGCAAAATGCAAAACGGCTTTGCTGAAAGAGTTCGGCCTGGAAAATCGAACCGGAAGGCCGCTCATCGGGATTGTCTCCCGTATAGTCGAACAAAAGGGATTCGATATTTTACAAAAGGCGGGCGGCGAACTGATGAAGCAGGACTTTTCGCTGGTCGTCCTCGGAACCGGCCAGCCGGAGCTTGAAAAGTTCCTGCTCGGCCTGCAAAAACGTCATCCGGAAAGGGTCGGAGTTAAGATCGGCTTCAACAACGCGCTCGCGCACCGCATAGAGGCCGGGAGCGACTTTTTTCTTATGCCTTCGCGTTTCGAGCCGTGCGGCCTGAACCAGATGTATTCCCTGCGCTACGGCACCGTACCGATAGTGCGTAAAACCGGCGGGCTATGCGACACGGTTAGCCGGTGGAACCCCAAAACCGGCACGGGCAGCGGATTCAGATTTTCCAATCCGACGCCGAAAGCGATGCTGGCGGCGCTGAAAAAATCGCTTGCGGCCTACCATGACAGGCGGGGCTGGAAACGGCTCGTGAAAAACGGAATGAAGCGGGACAACTCGTGGGAAAAATCGGCTCTCCGCTATTCGAAACTTTACCGCAAACTGCTCACCTGACCACAGAGGACGCGGAGGAATATCGTAGGGGCGCCGCTCGCTGCGCCCTTCCCGGGCAAGGCAAGCCTTGCCCCTGCCAACTGAACCGCACCGTTTGGAAACCACAATGTGTGCTATATTTTCGGGCATAAGTAATGAGTAAAAACCCGATAGGCGAATATCTAAAAAATATAGAGCGTTCTCTCAAATCGGGTATCGCCACCGAGCACACTTACCGCTCCGCCCTGGAATCCCTTCTTGAAAAACTTGGCGGCAATGATATCAAGGCGGTAAACGAACCGAAGCGCGTGAAGTGCGGCGCGCCGGATTACGTCGTAACGCGAAGCGAAGCGCCGCTCGGCTACATTGAAGCAAAGGATATCGACGTATCGCTCTCTGATACCGAACGCTCCGAACAGCTAAAACGTTACCGGGAAGCGCTGGGCAACCTCATCCTCACCAACTACCTGGAATTCCGCTGGTACACTGGCGGCGAGCTCCGCCTTGCGGCAAACCTTGCCGCCATCTCTGGCAGCGGCACTATCGTTAAGGATAAGGAAGGCGAGAAAAAATTCCATGAACTAATAAACGCCTTTTTTTCCGCCGAGCCGCAGGAAATAAACAACCCGAGGGAACTGGCGGACAAAATGGCAAGGCTCGCACAACTCATCAGGAATACCATCCGCGCCGCCTTCGAGGACGAGGATAAAAGCGGACAACTCCACGCCCAGCTTGCGGGTTTCCGCAAGGTGCTGCTGCACGACCTGACCAATAAACAGTTCGCGGATATGTACGCGCAGACCATCTCATACGGCCTTTTCGCGGCGCGGTGCAGCCATACCGGCCCGGCCCGTTTTAGCCGCATCAACGCAGCGCACGACCTGCCGAAAACAAACCCCTTTCTCAGAAAGATGTTCGACCAGATCGCCGGAGTGGGGCTGGATAGCCGCATAGTCTGGGCGGTGGAAGACTTGGCGGAACTTTTAAACCGAGCCGACATCGGCGCCATTTTGAAAGATTTCGGCAGACGAACGCGGCGCGAAGACCCGGTCGTACATTTTTACGAAACCTTCCTGGCCGCGTACGACCCGAAGATGCGCGAGGCGCGCGGAGTCTATTACACGCCGGAGCCGGTGGTCTCCTACATCGTAAGAAGCGTTGACCACATCCTGAAAACAGATTTCAAACTCTCAAAAGGCCTCGCGGATTCGAGAAAGGTAAAAGTCAAGACCGGCGATGGACAAAGCGAAACCGAAGTTCACAAGGTGCAGCTGCTGGACCCGGCGGTCGGCACGGGCACCTTCCTCTACTCCGTGATAGACGAGATACGCGAAACGTTTAAGGGCAACAGGGGGATGTGGTCGGGCTATGTTACGGAGCATCTTCTGCCGCGCATCTACGGTTTCGAGCTTTTAATGGCCCCCTACGCGGTGGCGCACATGAAGCTCGGCCTTCAGCTTTCCGAAAGCGGGTACGATTTTAAAACGGACGAGCGGCTTCAGGTCTACCTTACCAACACGCTGGAAGAGGCCTACGAGCTTGCGGGATTGTCGCCATTCGCAAACTGGCTCGGGGAAGAGGCAAACGCCGCAGGCAAGGTAAAAAGGGACACGCCGATCATGGTGGTGCTCGGCAACCCGCCATACTCCGGCCATTCCGCCAACAAAGGGAAGTGGATAGCGGATTTGCTGAAAGGTTTCGACTCCATGACCCAGAAACCGACCGGCAACTATTTTGAAGTGGACGGCAAGCCGCTCGGCGAAAGGAACCCAAAATGGCTGAACGACGATTACGTCAAGTTCATCCGCTTCGCGCAGTGGAGGATAGAGCGCACAGGCTACGGAGTTCTGGCGTTCATCAGCAACCACGGATACCTGGATAACCCGACCTTCCGGGGGATGAGGCAGAGCCTTATGGAATCGTTCGACGACATCTACCTGCTTGACCTGCACGGCAACGCGAAAAAGAAGGAAAAATGCCCAGACGGCTCCAAAGACGTAAACGTCTTCGACATACAGCAGGGCGTCTCCATCGGCATTTTCGTGAAACGAAACGGCGGCGGCAAGGAGGCGGCGGTTCGCCACGCCGACCTCTGGGGCCTGCGCGAAATTTATGAAAAAGAAAAAAAGGGCGGAAACCTCAGTGGCGGCAAGTACCACTGGCTGAATGAAAACAGCATCGAAACGACTAAATGGAAAAAACTGAAACCTCAATCGCCATTTTACTTTTTCATCCCACAAGACACCAAACTGCTTGGAGAGTATGAAAAAGGGTGGAAAGTTACGGAGGCAATTCCAATAAATGGTGTGGGCATGACAACAGCAAGAGACCATGTGGTAATTGATTTCAAAAAAGACCCGATTCTAAAACGAGCCAAACTTTTCAGAGATTCTAAAGATTCCGATGCCAAACTATGCCGACAATTGGCGATACCGATGAAAAAAGGCTGGAACATAAATAATGCCAGAAACCTTATTGGAAATGAAAAAGATTTAAAAAAGCATATCAAACCTGTTCTGTACCGGCCCTTTGATGAACGGTTTATTTTTTACCATGATTCATTAGTCTGGCGCACTGTTAAGCAAGTGATGGGACACATGCTTGCAGGGAAAAATTTAGGCTTGATAGCAAGGAGACAAATGATTGGGCACCTTATGTCATACTTTTTTGCGAGTAATCGTATTATTGCCGATGGAGTAATCAGATCTGACAATAAAGGTGGAGAGTCTCTTTTCCCCCTCTACCTATATCCTGACGTATCTAAACAAAAAGATTGGGTCGATGAACAGCCGTCCTCCGCGCCGGGAGGGAGAAGGCCGAACCTTTCAATGGAATTTGTGAACGAATTTGAATATCGGCTGGGAATCGAGTTCCGTTCGGACGGAAAAGGCGACCTTAAGAAAACGTTCGGGCCGGAAGACGTATTCGATTACATGTACGCTGTTTTCCACTGCCCGACGTACCGGAGCAGGTACGCGGAATTCCTTAAAACCGATTTTCCGCGATTGCCGCTTACATCGAATAAAAAACTTTTCCGCAAACTGTGCGCGCTCGGCGACGAACTTAAAAAGTTTCACTTAATGGAAAAACAGGGTAAGCCGCTAGCGAAATTCCCCGTGGAGGGCGACTCGATTGTCGATAAGGTCCGCTACACCGCCCCCGGCGATGGCGCGAAAAAGGGGCGCGTATGGATAAACAAAACGCAATATTTTGAGGGCGTGCCGCCGGAGGTGTGGGAGTTCCATATCGGCGGCTATCAGGTCTGCCAAAAGTGGTTGAAGGACCGCAAGGGGCGAAAACTTGAATACAACGACTTTGAGCATTATCAAAACATCGTTGCCGCACTAAAGGAAACTATCCGCTTAATGGCGGAGATAGATTCCGCCATAGATTCAAACTCCGGCTGGCCCATCCGGTAACCCGCTTTATTCATGAAACGTCCCCTCCTTTTCAAGGAGGGGAATTGAAGGGGTGGTTTTCCTTTTCGTTTTTAACCCTTCCGCCGGTTACAACAGACCGGTTTACAACTGCCTCCAAAAGATTTACGCTAAAAATGAAAGGGGTGCGTAATTTTCGCTAAATACAATAAAAGCGGTACGCGAAGAGCAATGGAGATAGTAAGCGACATCCGAAGGCCCGCCGTGGCGGGCAGTTTTTATCCCGGCGACGCCGGCAGGCTGATGTTCGAGGTTGAAGCGTTCATGTCCGACTCGGAGGTCGAGCCGAGGCGCGCGCTGGGCGCCATTTCTCCCCACGCCGGTTACTACTATTCCGGCCATGTCGCCGGCGCTCTTTTCGGCGCGCTGGAAGTTCCAGACAGGGTTATTCTGATAGGACCGAACCATAGCGCAGCCGGCGCGAGGGCCGCGCTCGACGAATCGGGCGGCTGGAGCTTCCCGTTCGGAGTGGTTCCGGTCAACAGGGAGCTTTCCTACGCAGTAGCGCGGGAATGTCCATCCGTAGAGTTCGACTCCGCCGCCCACAAGGGGGAGCACTCGCTTGAAGTAATCGTTCCGTTCCTCTACGCGCGCAACCCGGATGTATCAATAGCCGCGATGGTTATTTACAGCCATCAGCCGGATCTGCTTTCCGAGATAGCGGAAGGCGTCGCGAAAGCCGCGAAACAAAACAACGCCCTTGTGGTGGCGAGCAGCGACATGACGCACTACCTTCCAGACAAAACCGTTCGCGAGATAGACGGCAGTACCATTGAAGTGGTGCGCGGGCTCGATTCCGACGCTCTGCTGGAAAAGGTAAAATCGGATCAGAGCATGTGCGGCGCGGCCGCGGTGTCGGTGACGATGTCGGCCTGCAAAAAAAACGGCGCGAGCCGGGCGGACCTGGTCAAGTACGCCACGTCGGGGGATATCGAAGGAAAAAGGGATTCGGTTGTCGGCTACGCCGGCTTTATGATCCGCGAATAGCGCTATAGAGGTTTTTCACAAGAGCGGCCGCATAGGCAAGGCAGAGCAGCCCCACCGCCCAGTTGAAAAAACCGCCGCTTTCGACCCCGATTAGCACAAATTTTACTCCGAATACCGACAGTACAACCGTTATCAGCGAATAGAGGGCGGCCTTCGCGGCGAAACGGTAGTTCACCAACCCAAGCCTCATGCCGGCGGCGGCAAACCGGATTTTTACCGGGTAGAGGTAATAGGCGAATATCTCGCCCAGAGTCGGATTTCGCCGCTCGATCTCCTCCCGGCAGAACATGCATCGCTGGGCCGTCGGAACGTTCGGGCATCCGCAGTTCGGGCATTCGACGGTCTCGACTTGTCGGCCGGTTTGACCACTGGATCCGCGGCCCCTGGGTCCGCCCTTATTTTTTCTCCTCATCTCTACTCCGAGATTAGCATGCGCCTTATGGGTTGTAAACCGATTCGTTTCGAGCGGTGCTCCAGGGACACGTCAAGACGGCTGACGAACTCCATCAGTTTTTCGACCGACCTGTGAGAACGCTCCAAAATATATCTGAGCGCGCCCGCGGTAAGCTCTATATTGCTGTCGGCGGCGAGTTTTTTCAATATCGCGGCCCTAAGTTTTTCATCCGGTTTTTTCAGCTTTACCACCATGCCGGATAATAGCCTGGTGGAGAGGTATTTCGGCAGGAAATGCGCGGCGGCCGGCGACCGGCTCATCGATATGGCGAGCCTGCCGCCCCTGTCCGCAAGATGGTTGTAGAGGTGGAAGAGCTCATCGTAGAAAATCCTGCTTTTTTGTCCGAGTTCCAGATCGTCGACGCAGACCGTCTTGTACTTTCGCAGGGACATCATCGCGCGCCTCATCTTGCCGGGGGAAGATGATGCCAGCATTTCACAGGAGACGTAGGCTGCGTTTTTTCTCGGCTTTTGATTTAAGGCAATCCCTTTTAGGAGGTGGCTCTTGCCGGTTTTCCGTCCTCCCATAATCGTAAGCGAAAACAGACCGGGTCCGTTCCCGAAAGCGGCCGCCGCCTTCAGGGCAATCCGGTTTTGCGCCGAAGGACAAAAACGGTTTAAGGAGTAAAGCTCCTTTTCCGGCAGTTTTAGCCCGAAGGAGAGCTGTCTTTGTTTCATTAACCGGCCGTTACAAGCCGGAATCCTTTATAAAAATTTATTACCAAACCATAAAACATCCGTTGACATCCGCGGCGGTTGCGCTTAACATGTGCTGGGGGTATTTTAGCCGCGTATGCCGCATATAGGACAGATTAAAGTAATGCCGCCCGAGCTGGCCGACCGGCTGGCGGCGGGCGAGGTAGTGGAGCGTCCGGCTTCCGTTATCAAGGAGCTGATAGAAAACTCGCTCGACGCCGGCGCCTCCTTTATCGAGATAGAGGCGTCCGTCACCCGCAAGAGGATGCGCGTAAAGGACGACGGCTCCGGCATCGCCCGAGGCGAGCTTGAGCTGGCTCTCGGCAGGCACGGCACCAGCAAGATCGCCAGCTTCGAAGATATCTACAATATAAGCTCCTACGGTTTTCGCGGCGAGGCGCTGCCGTCCATCGCCTCCGTAAGCAGACTCACGCTCACCTCGTACCGCACGGGTGAAAAAGCAGGGCGTAAAATCATCGCCGAAGGCGGAAAGATAAGGGAAAGGTTCGACGCGCCTCCGGTTACCGGCACGGAGGTTGTCGTTGAAAACCTCTTTTACAACACGCCCGCCAGAAGAAAATTCACGCGAACGAACTCCACGGAGATGACGCACGTAACGTCGCGCGTCATACAGTCCGCGCTGTCCGCTCCCGCTGTCCGTTTTTCCTTCATCAAGGACAATAAGCGAATCCTCGAACTGCCGCCCGCCAAAAGCCTGCTGGAGAGGGTGCGCTCCATATTCGGTCAGGAGTACGCGCAAAACCTAGTCGAAGCCGGCTTCGCAGACTACAACATTAAGATAAGCGGCCTCGTCGGCAAGCCGGACTTCAACCGAGCCACCGCCATCGACCAGTATTTTTTCGTAAACAAAAGGCCGGTTAAGGACCCGCTCCTTCGTTCCGCCGTGTCGCGCGCGTACGAGGACCTTCTCCCGCGCGGGCGAAGGCCGGTCGTATTCCTTAACATAGAGCTGCCGCCCGCGTCGCTCGACGTAAACGTGCATCCCGCAAAGGCGGAACTCCGTTTTTCAAACCCCGGCGAGATGTCGTCCGTCGTTCTTCAGTCCATCCGCAAATCGCTCGGCCGCGCCGCAAGAGTGCACACCCAGAGCGCGCCGGCGTTTTCGCAGCCGATTTCGCCTTTTGGCCGGACGGACGGCCTCCTTCAGGCGGGCGCCGCATCCGGATTCGGTGCGGGCGGCGGCGCTCCGGACGGCGGTTTCGAGCGGAGTTTCGAGCTCTGGAGTTCGCCTTCACAAGCCGCGGCGTCTTCTGACATTATGGAAAAACCTTTACTGACGCAGGCGACGCACGGGCGGCTTGGGAAAAACGCCGTTCCGATAGGACAGCTTTTCAGGACATTTCTCCTTTTCGAAGAGGGGGAAAGGCTGGTGGTAATGGATCAGCATACCGTCCACGAGCGGATACTGTTCGAGCGGCTTATGAAACGGTTCAAAACCTCCGCCATAGAACGGCAAAGACTGCTGGTAACCGACGCGTTTAAGCTTGATGCCAAGTCGTCCAGTGTCCTCGCCGACCATCTGAAAGATTTTTCCGGCCTCGGCTGGCATATCGAGGAGTTCGGCGAAAACTCGTTCGCAATCCGGGAAGTGCCCGCGCTTTTGGTCGGCAAGAATTACCGGGAGATTATAAAGGAGCTGATCGCGGTCATAGAGAGGAACCGTGACGCGGAGTTTTCCCGGATGGTATCCGACTGCGCGGCGCGTATGGCGTGCCGGGGCGCGGTGATGGCGGGGGACGCCCTGAGCCTTAAGGAGATCGCCGCGCTCGCCGAGGAATTCGCAAAAGTGGAACTGCCCTACACATGCCCTCACGGCAGGCCGGTCGCCGTGTCCGTGGACAGGGACAGCCTTTATAAAAATTTCTCCCGCCCCGTAAAGCAGCCTTCCAAAAAGCACTGACCTCACTTAAATCTAGCTGGAAAAATCACCGCAAAGGACGCAGAGGGCACGGAGGGAACATAGAGAATTTATTTTTGCCTAAAAGGCTGCCTCGCCTTTGCCAATTCTCAGTATTTTTCAGGTCAGCGATATTTTTTTTCGGCAAGGCGAGCCTTGCCCCTGCCTTACCTACCTTTTCTCTGCGTCCTTCGCGGCCTCTGCGGTGAGGCAGTCGCGCAGTGAAATATTGATGCCGCCCAGCTTCCCGCCGAAATTCGCCGCGCCAATTTTCATGATACCTCCGGAGCAGGCGGCCCGGATGCCGTCGGCGACCGCCCTTTCGGCCGTCTCGACGTCTACCGCGTCTATCACAATTTCAAAAAGAGCTTCCACACCCTCCGGCAGTTTTCTATCCGGATTTCTTTTAGCGCTGATCGCGGGGCAATAATCCTCCTGCGTAGAGGCTTTAAGGAACGGGTAGCGCGACCCCACCCTGCTGGCTGAAGCGACCACGCCGCCCGCGAACGGCAGTATCAGCCCCGGCAATTTGGATATCTCCATCGCGGCCCTTTCCGCGGCGCGAAGCCCCGCCTTGTAACTTGCCGCGTATATCCAAAAATTCGCGCCCGCCACCCCCATGCCGAGCTTCACCTTTTTTTCCACGATGAATTCGCCGGATGTAATCGGAACCGCCACGCACTCCCTGCCGTACCGCGTATCTTCTTTTTCGAACCGGTTGCCGAAATAACCGACCTTCGCACCGAGCTCGAACTCTTCTCCATCGTCGAGGCCGTTAAAGACCATCACGGTGGGACAGGGCAATAGCGTCTGCCCCACCCTTTTTATCAGCTCCTTTTCAAGAATCTCTTTCGTCCTTGCGAAAAAAAGAATTTCGTGCGCCGGCCTTCCGTCGACGCTTTTAAAATCCGTAGAACTCGCCTCTATGCCCGCCTCGCATCCGCAGCCTATAACGGAGGCCGCGCAGCCGACCGCCGACCGCGCCGCTTCGGCGGCCCACTTTCCGCTTCGCGCCGTCACAACGAGCCGCGCAAACCACGCCTCGAAACATTCCGCGCTAACATCTTCTATAGGAACGGAGTTAATCTTCATAATAATTCCGGCGCTGTAACCGGCTTGCCGCCTATTATCACATGGCGGGGGTTCGCGAACATCTCTTCAATGTCGCCGCGCGGCTCGTAAAGCACGATATCGGCGATGGACCGTTCGCGCAGATTGCCGCGGTTGTCGAGAGCGCATGCGGCCGCCGGAGAGCTTCTGGTTATCCGGGCGATTTCGTATAGCGAATATTCGCGTTTGATTGACGAGAGACTTGACGCTTTAACGGCGTCCGGATTAAGTGTATTTAAAAAAGCGTTCCTTTTTTCCGCGTCCATAAGGCAGGCGATGATGAAAGGGTACGACTCCACTCTGCCGCCCGACGGGAAGTCTACCGAAAGCGAAACCTTCGACAAGTCTTCCAGGTAAAGCAGAAACTCCATGCCGTTAATCCACAGCATGGAGTCTATATAACACTCCTTTAGATAATTGTACGGTAGAGCCGTATATGGCGACGCCGGATGTCCGATGATCTCCTTTTTGGCAACCGACGCTAGCCTGTCGGACAGCGCCTTTTCCGCCGTAAAGATTACCGTGCCGCCAAAAGTTATCGGAGCGGAGTCGAAGGTGACGTTTTCATGTTTAGCCAGCAGACGCGCCGCCTTTTGCGCGGCGGGAACAAGTCTTTTACCGGAGCGTTCGAAACAGTGGTGCGAGAGGTGGGAGATGTGACATCTTCTTCCGTCCAGTTTTTGCAAAAAACTTTCAAGCGTTAAAAATCCGTCGCGTTCGGCGAGATGCGGCAGATGAACGCGCGGAGCGGCGCCGGTTTTTTTTTCGCCGAGATCGGTCAGCATTTTTTCGACTGCGTTTTCACCGACATGCTTCATCGATAAAAACCGTGAGCCGCTCTGGCTTCCCGCAAAACCGAGCAGGGCGTGCGATATTGGGTAGCGGTGGTCCGCATTTTCCAGCTCCGCCGCCCGCGCTCCCGTCACTCCGGCCTCAACGAAATACGAATAGCCGAGCGCGCGCTGTTTTTCCATGATTTTTATCGGATTATCGAACTCAGCCAAAGCCTGGCTGCCGGTTAACCGCGCAAGCTGTGAAAGCGCAAGAACGTGTGTATGGATATCGAGCGCTCCCGCCATGCCCACAAGGGATGACGCGTCCATCGTTTCTTCGACCACGCCCGACGAAACAATAACGGAGCCGTCGGTATATATGTCGCGCTGTTTGCCGTCCTCGCCGGCTGCGGGGTCGTAGATTTTAGCTCCGGTTATCTTCAAGCGTATCTCGCGCAAAACCAAATGCCATTGGCCGCGCAGTTAAGGCACCGCGCTGAAAACGGGCCTGTAACTGAAGGTGGCCACTATGTGGATTCTTTTTTTATCGAGAGTTTGCGGAAACGGAGGGAACGGCCCCGCGGCCTTGACCGCCATAACGGAAGCGATATCGAGCACCTCGGCGCCAGACGAGGAGACCACATTCTGCTCCACAAGAACCCCCTCTTTGGAGAGCGTAAACCGCACCTGCGCCTGCCCTCCCACGCCGTCGATCATCGCCTGCTCGGGGTAAAACCAAACGGTTTCGAGCGCGCGGCGTATTTTGGAAAAATAAGCCATGTATTTAAACTTTCGCGTGTTGAGCGAGACGACCATCTCGTCTTTCGTCTCCAGGTATGTATCCGGGTTATTGGCAATAAAAAAATCCACCTCCTCGCCGCTGAGCAGCCGTTCCCCCTCCCGCGGCTCCCTGTCCGGCCGAGTCGCGTCGATCACTACCCCGGCCTGAAGCCTCGGGTCCGTGGAAATACCCGCCAGCTCTTTTGGATACTCCAGCTTTTTCGGCTCGCTCCGGCTCGGCTCCGGCCGTCCGGCGTCCTCGATGAACGGATTTGGAACTTCCATGGAGGCGAGGCTTTCGTCCGCCTTGAGGCCGGGGCGCTCGACGGGAACAGGCTTTGGCGCGGCGGCCGGCCTGCTCTTGGGCCCCACCTCGGATTGCTTGTAGGGAAGAACCACTTTTTTCTTCGGTATTGAAATCTCCTTGTGCAGCAGCTTCTCGCTTATCTGCGGTCCGCTCGGGTTTGAATCGAAATCCGCCAACACGGCTTTCACGGAATCGTCGTGCGGCTCCCGCTTATCGGGCGGCATGCTTTCCGCTATCCTGCCCTCCGGAAACTCCTCGTTAGGCAGCGGTACGCTTTTTACCAGCGTTACCGATACCGGATCGCGAGGCGGCCTCGGGGGAGGAGTTACGTCGAAAACAAGTTCGGAAAAGCCCGCAAACGTGAAGTGCACGATAACGGAAAAAAGCAGGAAGCGCCACATGCGTACCCTGAACCACATCCGCTACAGTTTAACCCGACTTTGCATTAATACAATCAGAGTTTTAAAAATTTCCAACGTGGTGATGCAAAGAGAGCGGTTTAACCGGAGATATTTTTACCGTAAAGGACGCGGAGAAAGCCTTTGACGTGCCAGTCACGTGCCCACACGTGACGGCGATATTGGACAGCAAGGGGTCACGCGAAGGCGCGTGACTCCCACATAACGCAAAACCTAACCTCTGGGCAGTGTATTCTCACAATTACCACTGCGCGCCGCCGAGCGAGGAATCCCAGATATACGCGGTACCGGTGCCGTCTACCGCGTTGGTACCCGTAGCCGACCAGCATGTTGCGATCACTGCGGGGCAATTGGGACCGCCCCCGAACGCGACGAGATTGGCCCCCGTGGAATCTGTAGCCATGACGTAACCGAAATTGGCGGTTATATCGTTTGCGCCGCCGCCTCCGATAGTAGCGCCCACGTAAGTATTGTTATTTACAAAATAGGCCTCCATTGCAACCGCCAGGTTACGGAGAGTCGATGTAACTTCACCGTCTTTACTTGCTCTTTTATATGCGGCGAACTGAGGGACGGCGATCGCCGCCAGGATACCGATTATTGCGATGACAACCAGGAGTTCTATCAATGTAAAGCCGTTGTCGCTTCGAGCTGAGCCGCCGGTTTTAACATCCATTTTCAACTCCGTAAAGATTTTTTTAAACTAACTCTAAAATAAAAAAGGGTACGGAGTAAAACTCCGTACCCTGATTACACTCAAGTTAATCCGAGTGACGTTACCACTGTGCTCCGCCAAGGGTTGAATCCCAGGAGTACACGGTACCGGAACCGTCTGTAGCGTTTGTGCCAGTAGCGGACCAACAGGTAGCCGTAAGCGCCGCTCCGCAACCACCCGCAACCGCTGCCGGAAGCGTTACAACCACCGCGCCAGCCGAATCTTTAACTATTACCAGACCATGGGTCGTCACAAGAGCGTTAGCAGCAGCGTAGGCAGCGCCTACGTATGTCGTATTGGCGACATAGTAAGCTTCCATCGCAACCGCCAGGTTCCTGAGGGCCGACTGAACCTCGCCGTCATTAGCCGATTTTTTATAGGCCGCGAACTGCGGTATCGCTATGGCCGCAAGTATGCCGATGATGGCGATAACGACCAGCAATTCGATCAGCGTAAAGCCTTTTTCCTGCCGCATCACTTTTTTCATTTTTTCCAACATTTTGAACCTCCTAAGTTCCAGTTATTAATTAAACCACCTAGTTACTTGTCATCTGCCCCTATACAGGGCAATAACAATGCCATTAATATAACTATTGTCATTTCAATGTATTATCTTATTTTCAGTTAATCGATTTCCAACATAAAACGCTTTTTTGAACCAAAAACTGTCCTGTTTGACAAAATTTGTCACGCCTGCCTTGCAGGCAGAGGCGATATGCCGGCGCCATAACCGTATGTAGGGGCTGGGCTTGCCCTGCCCGTCTTTGCTGTGCACCAGAAAGAGGGCGCGGCGAGCGGCGCCCCTGCATTGGGCCGCTGTAATTTGCTGTCCTCCTGGCGGAAATGTATGATTGGCTTCATAACGTAAAGATTACAGGAGGACGAAACGGCATTGGGCGAGATAATGCTGACCATCTATACAAAGCCGGATTGCGGCTTGTGCGACGAGATGAAAGAGGTCATCGCCTCGCTGCCGAAAGAGCTGCGGGTGACACTAAGGGAGATAGACATAACAGTGGACCCGGAACTTGAAAAGAAATACTTCCTCGATATACCTCTTCTTCTCCATGGAGACAGATGCCTTGCCAGGCACAGGGCAAATGAAAAAACCCTCCTTAACAAGATTCGCAAGCTGGCCGGTAATGGTTTGCCGTGAAACTCCTTATAGTCAAAATCAGTTCGCTGGGCGACGTTATCCACGGTTTCGCGGTGGCTAAGGAGCTTAAGGCCCAAAGGCCGGATATAACCATTGACTGGCTCGTGGGCGATGTTTATGCGGAGCTGGTGGAACATCAGCCGGCTGTACGGAAGGTCTGGCGGTTCAGACGCGGGCAGTGGGGCGGAAACTGGCGAAAACCGTCTACATGGTCCGAGATCGCGGCTCTCATGTCATCAATACGAAGCGAACGGTACGATGTCTGCCTTGACCTTCAGGGACTATTGCGCAGCGGACTTATCACACTTTTTTCGGGCGCGAAAAAACGTGTCGGATACCATAAGGCCCGGGAGGGCGGCAGACTTTGCTACGACGTGCGGCTGGAAAGCGGCGAAAGCGAGCACGCCGTCGACATCCTTTCGCGCTCCCTCACCTTTTTCGATGCGGAGATTCCGGAAAATCCCGCATTCAAATTCGATATTCCCGGGGAGGCTGTAGACGGAGTCAAAAAACTTTTGGCGGAGTTCGGCATATCAGGCCCGCCGGGCCAAAACGCCATGGCCGCGCAGGCCGGAAAATATATGGTTTTTCATCCCGGCGCGCGATGGGATACAAAGAAATGGCCCAAAGGGAGATGGTCCGAGCTTGCCGATAGCTTATCAAAAAGCGCGTCTCTGCCGGTAATCTTCACCGGCTCCGGCGGCGAGTCCGGCATCATAAATGAAATTATTAACGGCCGCATAAATCTTTTCAACGCGGCGGGCCGTCTTACGCTTTTGGAACTCTCGGCGCTATTAAGGGACGCGGAACTGATAGTGACGGTCGATTCCGGCCCGATGCACATGGCGGCGGCCTTTTCCACGCCTGTCGTCGCACTGTTCGGACCGACATCGACCGCAAAAACAGGCCCGCGTTCCGCCGGACCGGTAGATATGGTTACGGCTCGCTATGACTGCGCTCCCTGTTTTAAGAGAGACTGCAATATGAGGCCCAACTGCATGGATGCGATAACCGCCGCGGAGGTGGAGCAAAAAGTTCTTGCTCTGCTCGAATAAGACGGCATACGGTCCGGATTTAGGCTCAATATGGGAAAGCGTTACTTTTTACGTAAATACGAAGTAAAACCACTTTCCCAATTTACATATCTGTTTTAGAATTGTAGAGCGTCGCACCTGGTTAGAGGTTAACCGGTTCGGCCGGCTGAAGATAAAATCTTCGTTCAGCCGCAATTCGCGAGACAAGGAGAATATCGATTGGATCTTGCAACTATTATCGGCGTTATTGCCGGACTCGGGCTTATTATTGTCTCTATTTTGTTCGGCGGTTCGGGACTGGGCGGCTTTGTCGATATCCCCGGATTGATGATAGTCGGCGGCGGGACATTGTCCGCAATGCTTGTGATGTTTCCGTTTTCCACCGTAAAAAGTTCCGTCCTCATCGCGATGAAGGCGTTTCAGAACAAGCCGCATAACCCGGCGGGTTCCATCAAGCAGATGGTGACGCTTTCTAAAAAGGTGCGCAAGGAGGGGCCTCTGTCTTTACAGAACTTTAAAAGCAGCGACCCCTTTCTCTCAAAGGCAATCGCGATGATGGTGGATGGAACCGACCATAACGCGATCCGCTCGATACTCACTACGGAGATAAGCCAAATCCGCCTGCGCCACCAGGTGGGACAGACGGTTTTCGAACAGCTCGGCCTATTGGCCCCCGCGTTCGGCATGATTGGTACGCTGATAGGGCTTGTTCAGATGCTCAAGACGCTTTCCGATCCGTCGTCCATCGGCCCC
>JBHHVT010000007.1:0-23857 GCA_046754425.1 Nitrospinota bacterium
TTTTCCACTTAATGTGTAAAGCCGAGCCTGCGGCTATTGCCTGTGTATAACTTCCTCCCCATTGACGGGGGAGGACTGAGGTGTGGGTGAAAATCGATTAAATAACCGGTAATCACCTTCCCCTTGTCCCCTCCCTCAAGGGAGGGGTTGTCGTCGAACGATAGCGGGAAAAATTTATTGGACATTATCTATGCAGGAGTCATTAGCTCAGTTGAGCCGGGCGGCTGTACTACCGCGTCTGAGCATAAGCGCAGTTCTTCCCAAGCGGACATTCGTTGCAGAGAGGTTTTGGTTTACAGTAGTTGTGCCCCAGCGCTACTATCAAGGCGTGGTATTCGTTATAGAGTTTCACCTTGCGTGGAAGTTTATTCATAAAATATTCACGTGCGCTTTCATAGTTTGTATTCTGGGGAAAAATCCCGTACCGTCCGCCAAACCGCAATGTATAGGCGTCTATCACGAAGGTTCGCCTTTGCGCCGCGTACAGCAAAATGGAATCGGCGGTTTCCGGCCCGATTCCGTAGACGGATAGAAGTTTTTCCCTTGCCGTTTCGAGTTTTAGGCCGCGAAGGTAGCCGCGCCAGTCGCCGGAGTTGCAGCTTGCAAGGAAGTTCAGTAACGCCCGCAGTCTTTTCGCTTTCAGGTTGTAGTATCCGCTCGGTTTTATAAGCGCGGCCAGTTTTTTTTCCGGCATTGCCGTCAAATGAGGAAGTTCCAACTTGCCCGATTTTTTCAGGTTTGCGATGGCTTTCTCCACGTTTTTCCAGGCCGTATTCTGTGTCAGCACGGCGCCTATGCAGACTTCCAGGTCGCTATCCCCCGGCCACCAGCGTCTCGGCCCGAAATGGTTTGATAACTTTTTGTAAATTGCGTTTAACTCTTTTGGCATACGCAAAGAGTATATAGTCCGGATTATTCATAAAGAAATCATGAATAATCCGCTGACGGTTTATTACGGCTCCGCCGTAACCGCCTCCACCTGCAAGGTGGTGACAGCGGCAGTGATAAGCGTTAATATCTCAACAACATCGGCACGGATGCCGATAAGTTTTTTATGCGTAACATTAGGGAAAAACTCGTCTTTTCGGCCATTTTGGCGCTGTTTATTACCGGCGCGTTTTTCCTGCTGTGGAGGGAGTCCGCCCAGATTAACCTGAAAAGCGGCATGAAGCTCTACGAGGCCAACGATCCGAGCGCCCTTACCGTTCTTGAAAACGGTATACGCAAAAACCGGTACGAATATCTTCTTTATTACGGCGTTGCCAGAACATTGCAAAAGGCCGGTTTTGCGGATATGAGCCGGGATAGCCGTAAAAAAGAGAGACTGTTCGATGCGAGGCGCAGCATCAATAATGCCATGGCGCTCAGGTTCGACGGGTACGGACAGACACTGCTGGCTTTCAATTACGAATTGACGGGGGAGGAACAAAAGGCGCTAGCGCATTACAACATTGCCTATTTCTTTTCGCAGAAAATCGATGAACTGAAACAGTGGGAACGGCTCAGACCTCGGCAGGCGGATACGGCAAAGGAATATTTTATAGCGGACGCTACGGGCGTCTCGTTGATTATGGCTTACAACGCGCTGACCGGTTACGGCCCACGGCACACCGACTCTCGGCGAGCCGGGTCGACCGCCGACAATTTATTAAAGGCTTTTTTCCTTTCTGCTTCACCGGCCAGGTGGCTGACTAAAGATTGGCCCGAAGGAAAGGGTATATTGAAAGAGAAGTTCGAGGAACTGGATGATGCCGATAAAGAGAGTGTGGCGCGGCAGTTCGATGAAGCCGGGTTCGGTTTTCTTTCACACTTCCTGCGTTCGTCCGCATAACCGGTGAACTACAAACTGATGCAGGACTATCTGTTAAAGTTTCTTCTTGCCGCTTCGCCGATTGTTTTTAACCCGTATGCTGAACTGCCGTTCAGGTCGTTGCGCGAAACTCTTTTCCAGATAGTTATGATGGGCGTTGCGCTTTGCGCGATATTAAGGATTATCAATTCCAGCGGCGGCCGTGAGAGCATTTTCCCGCGGCGCGAAAAAAACACCAAAACACTTTTCCTTTTATTTGTCATTTCGACGGCGGCGTTGTGGATATCTCTTATGGTGAACGGCGCGGACGTACCGGCGGTTAAAATCGTGCTGAACTACATGCTTGGCGGTCTCCTTTTCTTTGCATTCATGGACTCTTTCAGCAGGGGCGGCGTAAGCGGCTGGGTAACGATATTAATGGTAGTGGTTTTTATAAACGGCGCTTTTGCGATAGCGCAGTTTTTCGGCTGGGATCCCATTTTCCAACTGCTCGGCAAAGGAGATGTTTACAGGCCGTACCTCACCGCCGGATTCATGGACTCCCCCAACATGCTTGCGCCTCTACTCGTATCCGTTACGCCTTATTTTTTTGCGCGATGGATGATTGCCGGCAGCGGCCGCGATTTTTATCTTTACGGCGTACCGCTCCTGCTTTTGCTGATACCGATAGCGTTTACCCGTAATGTGGCCGGATGGCTGTCTCTAGCGGTTTTGCTTTTCGCGCTCATCGTATTCTTCAGTTGGTACGAGTATCGCCACGGGGCGGGGCGCGTTAAACGCATTGTCTTTTGCTGGCTCTCCGTTGCCCTTCTGGTGGGTGGAGGCGCGGCCAACTACCTGAAAGCGGGCGAAACTGTAAAACTGGATAAAATCCAGTCGATAAGGGAGCGGGTAACGCAAAACCGCGCGGCCTGGATGATGTTCAGGGAGTCGCCTCTTGCCGGCAAGGGCCCAAATTACTTTTACCGGCATTTCGTGCAGTACCGGCGCGCCGTCTGGTTTTCCAACCCGCCGGAACGTATTCCGGAACGCGCCGCGCATCAGGCGCATAACGACTACATTCAGCTGCTCGCGGAAGGGGGACTACTGGTAGGTTTGCCGGTCACCGGGATACTTATGCTTTTACTGGGCGAACAATTCGGGGCTTTTCGCCGGATATTAACTGAATCCAAAGTTACGCAAAACGATCTTCTTTCGATAGGCGCCACCGTAGGATTCTGGGCGATTGCGATTAACGGCGTCGGTAATTTTCCGTTTCACGTCGCGCCTTTGGCGATTGCGGCGCTTTTTTGGGCGGCACTCTCGCATCACCTGATTATGCAAAGAGCGAATTGATGGCGACTCCCCGCATATCCGTCGTAATCGTGAACTGGAACGGGAAGCAGGCTCTGAAAAAATGTCTGAAAAGCATGGAGCAATACGAAAACGTAAATAAACTTCAGATAATCGTATCGGATAACGATTCTACGGACGGAAGCAACGATATGCTTGCGAAGGAATTTCCATACGTCGAGGTTGTTCAAAACGGCCAAAACATCGGTTTCGCCGCGGGCAACAACCGCGGTCTCATACATGCAAAAGCCGATCTTGTCCTTATACTGAATCCGGACATGGAGTTCATAGAGACAGGCCTTGAAAAACTCGCCGCATTCATGGACGCAAACCCGGATGTCGGCGCGTGCGGCTGTATGGCGCTGGAGCCGGACGGCTCGTTCATGAAACAGTGCAGACGCGGCTACCCCGACCCGGTCACCGCGTTTTTCAAGGTAACAGGAATTGCCCGCCTGTTTCCCGGAAACGCCGATTTTGGAAAGTATTTTTACTCCGGCGTCCCGAACGACAGGCCGATGGACGTGGACGCGCTGTCCGGCTCGTTTATCCTTGCGCGCCGCTCCGTGATGGAAGTGGTGGGCGGCTTTTCGGAAGAGTATTTCATGTACGTGGAGGATGTGGACATTTGCCTCAAAATCCGCCGGGCGGGATATAAGGTTAGATACATGCCGGAGATGAAAATTATTCACCACGGCTCCGCATGCATGAATCAAAGGCGGCCGCTTGAAAAAAAACGTTTTTACCACTACCACATGACGCGCTCGCACATCGTCCTTTACGCGCGCGACAGGCAAAGGGAAGGGCGGAACCTTTTTTACCATATCTCCTTCGGCCTGATTTTGGTGCGATACGTTTTGATATCACTGCTGGTGACGTATAACGATAAGCTCGTTCCGCATCTTGCCGAGTTCCGGCGGATACACAGCGGAAAACTGTGGGGCAAGGACAAATGACGGTCTGGATTTATTACGCAGTCTATTTCGGCGCGGCGCTTATGGTATCGTGGATCATCTCCCTGCGCCTCCCGGACGCGCTTGCCGGCTTTGGCCTGTTCGACAAAAAGTCATTACCGATAAAAAAACCGACGGCGGGCGGTGTGGCGATAGCGATACCCGCGCTGACGCTCGTGGCGATAACCGCAATAATAAACCCGGAGTTTTTAGACGGCGGGCAGGGCAGGCTTTTCGGTTTTCTAGCAGGGGCGGTCATCATAACGGCACTCGGGCTTTACGACGATAAACGAGGGGCATCGCCGATAGTAAAACTTGCCGTGCAGGGAGCCGCCGGTGTTGTGCTGGTGGCGTCCGGCATACGGATGGGTGAGATTACGAACCCCTTCGCGTCGCCGTTCGAGCCGGGCGCGTGGGGCGACGTTATTCTTATCGCATGGATTATTGTGATCACCAACGCGGTCAACCTGATTGACGGGATAGACGGCCTCGCGTCGGGTATCTGCCTCATATCGTCCTTTACGCTTTTCGTTGTCGCGCACCTGTTCGGCGAGACCCTGCTGGCCTGCATGGCGATCCTGCTGGCAGGTTCCCTGCTCGGTTTCATACGTCTCAACCTTCCGCCC
Source organism: Nitrospinota bacterium (assembly GCA_046754425.1). GTDB lineage: Bacteria > Nitrospinota_A > UBA7883 > JACRGQ01 > JACRGQ01 > JBHHVT01. The sequence goes on from JBHHVT010000007.1 coordinate 4,719, forward strand.
GCGAAAGTTTTTTTGGGCGATACCGGCTCGATGCTGCTGGGGTTCATGCTTGCCGCCATGTCCGTGTTGGACAGGCGCAAGGGAACCGTTACCGTTACGCTGTTGGTGCCGCTCATTGCGATGGCGGTGCCGCTGATAGACAGCGCGCTGGCGGTTATGCGGCGAGCCGCCTGCGGACAAAACCCGCTGAAAGGCGACACGCAGCATATCCACCACAGGCTTTTAAAACTCGGTTTCACTCCGGTACAGGTGAACTACATAATCTATCTCTTTACCGTCTATCTCGGCATTATCGCCGGTGTACTTGCTTTTTTTCCGAAAGAGACCGCAATGGTCGTCCTCTTTTTGCTGGCGGTCGGCATACTTTTGGGCCTCGAACTCCTCCGCTACATTGAGATGGATAAAAACGGCAAAGGAATCAATAAGGACTGATTCCAGCTTCAGTTAGATTCCCACCTTTTTCCGGCTTTTACCTTGTGGCTTTTTCCAGAACATCCGCCACGAATTTATTAAGGCTTATTCCCTTGCGGTCGGCGGCCAGCGCGGCTTTGCGGTGAAGTTCCGGCATTACCCGGATATTGAAGCTGCCCTTAAACGGCTTTTCCGGTTGAATCCCTTTTTCGCGGCATAGGTCAAGGTAGTCGTCCAGGGCTTCCTCAAACGCTTTGCGGAATTTACCCGCGTCGGCGGCCTGGTAGCTAATCAGCGCTTTTAAAAATTCTACCTTCCCATAAAAAAGCTTATCTTTTTCATCGAAATGTACGGAGCCGAAGTAGCCTTTGTATTCCATCATCTCTTTCATATCAATCCCTCTTCTTTAAGGAAAACGTTTAACTGTTCTATCTGGTACCTTTTTAGCAAAGCTGACGGATGAGGTCTGTGCGGAATTACAGGCGGCAGACTCTCATGCACGAAACGCGCTCGCGATCCCCCGGTTTTCCTTCCCTTGGCAATAACGTATCCGAAGCCGTTCAGCATTGTTACCAGTTCGTCCCATTTAAAGTTTTTCGGTTTTGTTAAAAACTTTTTAATCAACTTTTCGTGTTTGCCCACTTCAAAATGATATCAAGGAGGCGGGCGATGTGCAACTGGTATTAGTCGCACCATCATTCTTGTTAAGAACCGGATTTGCCTCCCGCATTCCCTTAAAAATCCGACGGATTGCCGTAAAAAAAGTTGTTTTTTTTGTTGACATATCTGTCGTGCTATGTAAATATGTGTTTCAAATTGTCACAAAGTGCATGAAAGTGTAAATTATGTTTTTTGGTAATTACCCGGCTACCCTCGATGACAAGGGAAGGGTGCATATTCCAAGCGTGATAAACAGGCAGGTGGGGGATAACAAGACGCTGATGATGGCGGAGTGGGGCGGCTGCCTTGCCGCTTTTCCACCAGTATCTTTTGAAAAGATGGGCGAGAGGCTGGCGGAACTGAGCAAGCAGAAGAAGTACAGGGATATCGTACACGCAACCGTTTCCAGATTTTTCCCGGGCGCGATAAAAAACGGCAAACTGCTAATCCCGCAGGAGCTTCGCAACGGAACGAAGATAAATAAAAAACTTCAGATCGTCGGAATGCTCGACCACATAGAGATATGGAATTCTGCGGAATGGCAAAAGAAAAACAGCAGGCGAAAAGGGCGCAACGTGCGCGACGACCTTGATCAGCTGGGGATTTTGTGAATGGGGCATTGCTGCATGAACCGGTTTTACAGGGTGAAGTCATCAGGTTGTTGCGCCCAAATCAGGACGGGATTTACCTGGACTGTACCGTTGGCGGCGGCGGGCATGCCGAAGCCATTTTGCGAAGTGGAGGCTTGTCGACGCGCCTGATCGGGATAGATCGGGACAGCGAAGCATTTAAACGCAGTCGTAATAGGCTGAAGCCTTTCGGGGGAAGGGTTGAATTGCATAACGACAGTTTTGAGAATTTGGCGGGGCTTCTGGCCGGCCGGAAAGTGGACGGCATATTGATGGACCTCGGGGTTTCTTCATTCATGCTGGACGATCCGCCGCGCGGGTTTTCATTCGCCGCGGACGGGCCGCTCGATATGCGGATGGACCGCAGGGAGCCGCTGACGGCGGCGGAAATAGTCAACGGCTATCCCGAAAAAGAGCTTTCGAGAATCTTCAAAAAGTACGGCGAGGAGAGGTTTGCCTCCCGCATCGCGCGCGCGGTAGTAAGGCAAAGGTCGGTAAAACCGATAACAGGTACGCTGGAGCTGGCGGAACTAATTAAATCAGCAGTCCCCCGAACTGAATTTTCGCGCATACATCCGGCCACGAGAGTATTTATGGCTCTTCGCATAGCCGTTAACCGCGAACTCGAAAACCTTGAAGGCACCGTCAACAGTGCAGTGGAGCATCTGGTGACCGGCGGCAGGCTGGTTGTAATATCGTTCCATTCCCTTGAAGACAGGATAGTAAAAAGGGCATTGGGCGCGCTTGCAAAGGGATGCGTCTGTCCCCCGTCGATGCCCGTATGCGTCTGCGGAAAAAAACCGGCGGTTAAACTGCTTTTCAAAAAACCGATTACAGCCGGGCCGGAAGAGGCCGCGCGGAACCCGCGCTCAAGGAGTGCAAAGCTGAGGGCGGCGGAAAGGCTGGCGGCATGATACCGACGTTTGCCCGCGAAAAGGCGAGGATGAGCCGTGCGGACAAGGTTTACTACACGCTCAGTATAGTTCTGTTCCTGCTCACAGTTTTAATTTACGGGTATCCGTCCATACAGTCCATGAAGCAGGTTTACGAGGAGCGAGATGTAAAGTCGGAAAAGCGCGGCCTTAAAGTGGAGCAGAACCGGCTGAGGCTCGAATATGAAATGCTGGTCACACCGGACGAAATGGAAGCGCGCGCGAGGCTTTACGGTTACGTGGAGCCGGCGATCGGTCAGGTTATCTATATAAAGAAGAAAAGATGAAAAACCTGGCGGTCAAATACAAAAAGATGAGGATAGCGGTTACGGGCGGGTGCATTATGTTTCTTTTCGCGGTTGTCGTGGCGAGGCTTTACTACATACAGATTCTCCAGCACGAGCTTTATGCCAGTTACTCCAGGGGTCAGTATCTCCAGAAGGTGCGTTATAACCCCACACGCGGAAAAATTCTGGATCGCAATATGACGCCCCTTGCCATAACGGTTCCAATGCAGTCGGTATTCGCCTCGCCGTATAAGGTGAAGGACAAGCCGGTCACCGCCTCGATTTTGGCCGAAGCGCTGGAGATGGACAGCGCTAGCGTCCTCGATAAACTGGAAAAAGGCAAAAATTTCGTCTGGATAAAAAGAAGAGTGGAGCCGTCCCAATACAGATCGCTTCATGCGATGAAGATTCCGGGAATCTCGTTTCTGACTGAAGACAGAAGGTCCTACCCTCAAAAAACTTTGGCTGCCAGGACCATCGGATTTTGCGGTACGGACAACCAGGGCCTTGCGGGCCTTGAATATCTTTACGACAAGATCTTGCTCGGCAGTCCGGACATACTGATCGCAAAAAAGGACGCGCTGGGCCGTATATACGGTTTCGCGGACGGCCACGCACCGAGGGAACGGTATGAAATGGTTATAACCATAGACTCCAACATACAATACATCGTTGAAAAACTGATACGGAAAGCGCACGAAAAGTACAATACAAAAGCGGCGCTTGCGGTCGTGATGGCTGCCGCCACGGGCGAGATTCTGGCATTGGCGGAACAGCCCGATTTTGATCCGAACAGTTTTTCTTCATACCCGCTTTCGCGTTTCAAATCGCTTGCTGTGACGCAGAGTTACGAACCGGGTTCCATTTTTAAAGTGTTTCTCGCCGCTTCGGCGCTTGACGCCGGTGTGGCATCGCCCGATGACGAGTTCGACGGTCAAAACGGTTCCTTGAGAGTCGGCGGCAAGACCATACACGAGGCCAACGGCCGAGGTTTCGGAATGATGACCTTTTCAGAGATAATCTGGAGGTCGAGCAACATCGGCGCCATAAAAGTCGCGCGTGAACTGGGCGAAAAACGGTTCTATCAATACATAAAAAGACTGGGATTCGGCCGGAGGAGCGGTATAGACCTTCCGGGGGAGGCGTCCGGTCTTGTGCGCCATTATGATGATTGGTCGGCGCTCTCTCTTCCGTCGATGTCGTTCGGGCAGGAGATAAACGTTACCCCGATACAGCTTATAACCGCGTTATCGGTTATCGGCAACGGTGGTTTATCCGTAAAGCCGCACTTTTTTAAACAGTTAATCCGAAATAACGTGGTGATAAGGGATTACCCCCCCCATAAGCCGCGCCGTATTATCTCCAGTATTGCGGCGCGGCAAACAATCGACATGATGCGGATGGCCGTGGAAAAGGGAACCGGAAAACCCGCCATGATTAAAGGCTACGACATCGCGGGCAAAACAGGAACGGCGCAAAAGTTCGACAAGGAATTGGAACGCTACTCGCGGGAAAAATACCTGGCCTCATTCCTGGCGCTGTTTCCCGCCAACGATCCGGTTATAAGCGTACTTGTGATGCTTGATGAGCCGGATGGCCCGGTATCGGGCGGAAGAATGGCGGGTCCGATAGCGAGGGATATCATCGTGGCAAGCGCAAACTACCTGGGGATACCATCCAGCGTCGATACGACCTACGAGGTTAACTGGGACGGACTGCGCGAGAAGTTTCTGGCCAGCCGTACCGAACCTGAAGATGAAGAACAGGGCAACTGGCTGATGAAACTGTTCGCGCAAAACAGCCGGTTTATGGAAGGGATTCTATGAATTCCAAAACCGGCGTAAACGTAAGACAGCTGTTTAACGGCGACGCCCCCGATTTTGGCGACCTGTTAATTACATCCATAGAGTACGATTCACGAAAAGTGGGCAGGGGCAGCTGTTTTGTCGCCCTGAAAGGTCTTGTTACGGACGGTCACATATTTTTAAACGATGCCGTTAAACGCGGCGCATCGTTGCTGGTAGTTGATAACTCCGTGCAAGTTGATCAATCGGTCGAGAAGGGGGCTAACGTAATGCGCGTCGACGATACCAGAAAAGAGCTGGCGAGGCTTGCCGACAGGTTTTACGGCCACCCTTCGGTGCCTCTCGACGTCATAGGCGTAACAGGAACCAACGGTAAGACAACGGTCTGTTACTTCCTTCAGTCCCTGCTGAACGAAGCCGGATATAAAACCTCCAGGTTCGGAACCGTGGGTTACGATTTCCCGGATAAAACGAAGGAGGCGGATAAAACCACGCCGGAATCGGTCGACCTGCAAAAGATGTTCAAACACGCTTCCGATTGGCCGAACCCCAGATGCGTTATGGAGGTAAGCTCTCACGGCCTCGCTCTCGGCAGGCTGGAGCGGACCCGCTTTAAGGGAGGCGTTTTCACCAACATTACGCAGGACCACCTCGACTTCCATTCGACAATGGAAGAGTATACCGCCGCAAAGAAAAGGTTCTTCACCGATTACGATTTCGACTACGCGGTTATCAATAGCGACGACCCGGTCTCGGCGCAGTGGTTGAAGGAATCGATTTTCAACTGCCGCGTTATTACATACGGCGAGTCCGAAGGCGCGGACGTGCGATTGCTGAAGTCGGTTAGCGATATATCCGGCTCCAAAATGTCGCTTTCCACTCCGGCGGGCGATATGGAAATAGAAACGAACCTGCCCGGCGGATATAACGTTTATAACGTCATGGCCACGGCTGCCGTCGGCATTGCGGAAAGCATCGGCGGCGAAGTGATAAAAAAGTCCGTCGCCTCGCTGAAAAATGTGCCGGGCCGGTTTGAAAAGATCGACGAGGGACAGGATTTTTTCGTGATCGTGGACTACGCGCATACCGACAACGCACTGGCAAATGCGCTAAAGGCGGCACGGAGCCTCGCGCGCGGGAAGGTTATCTGCATGTTCGGCTGCGGCGGCGACCGGGACAGGGAAAAAAGAAAACTGATGGGAGCCGTGGCGGACGAACTTGCCGACGTGCTGGTAGTAACATCCGATAACCCCAGGAGCGAAGACCCGCAGGCCATCATCGAGGACATCCTAAAAGGGGTCGCCAGGCCGCTTGGAGAAAAATTGCATGTTGTTCCATTGCGCCGTGAGGCGATATCGCTGGCAATCAAGACAGCGAGCAAGGGCGACCTTGTCCTGCTGGCAGGCAAGGGACATGAGGACTACCAGGTTATCGGAACCACCATGCATCATTTCGACGACCGTGAAGTCGCGTCGGAAGTTTTAAGGGAGATTAAGTAAGCTGTTTTACCATCTGTTTTTTCCGCTGCACGAAAGTTACAGCATCTTTAACGTATTTCGTTATATTACCTTCCGGTCATCATACGCGGTTGTGACCGCGCTTGTGCTCTCTTTCATTATGGGTCCGTGGCTTATCCGTTACCTCATCAGAAAGAATCTTGGTGAGAAAGTGAACGGCGAATATTTGGGGCACCACGCCCCCAAGACCGGCACGCCGACGATGGGCGGCATACTCATTATCGTATCGCTTATTGTTCCCACGCTGCTCTGGGCGGACCTTACAAACGGGTTCGTCTGGGCCTGCCTGATGACCGTGGTTTTATTCGGCGGCATAGGGCTTTACGACGACATAGTTAAACAGAAAAACCACGTCGGGATTGGCATGAGATTAAAGTTGTTTTTACAGGTGGCGGCCTGTATTCCGATACTGATTTTCCTGTCGGAAATTCCCGGTTACGACGGCGGGTTTACAAGCGTGCAGTTTCCGTTTTTCAAAAACCTGCGTCCGGATTTCTCGTACTTTTACTACGTATTCGCCGTGATCGTCATAACCGGGGCGTCAAACGCGGTAAACCTCACCGACGGCCTGGACGGGCTGGCGATAGGGCCGATAATAATAGCCTTCGGAGCGTACACGGTTATCAGCTACGTGGTGGGGCACGCCGGTTTTGCGGGTTACCTGCAGATTGCTTTTATAAGGGGCATGGGCGAGGTAACGATCCTGTGCGGGGCCGTGGTGGGGGCCTCGCTCGGATTTTTATGGTTCAATTCGTACCCGGCCCAGATATTTATGGGCAACGTCGGTTCCATCTCCATGGGCGCTCTGCTGGGGGTTGTTGCGCTTATCACGAAACACGAAATCATCCTTGTGCTGATTGGAGGCATATTCGTCACGGAGGCGATTTCCGTGATTATTCAGGTCGGCTATTACAAGATGACAAAAAAGCGCTTTTTCCTCATGGCGCCGCTTCATCATCATTTCGAGAAAAAGGGCTGGGCGGAGCCGAAAGTTATAACCAGGTTTTGGATAGTGGCGATACTGTTGGCGCTGATAAGCCTCAGTACGCTCAAGCTGAGGTAGGTATGAAAACGGTCGGCCTTAAAGTTCTGGTTGTCGGGCTGGGGAAAACCGGTTTTGCGGCGGCGGACAGGCTCAGCGAACTGGGAGCGGATGTAACCGTTACCGATAAAAGAAACGCGGAAGAGCTAGGCACGCAAATCGCCCTGCTTGATAAAAAAGTGATAACTGCCGTGGGGGGGTACGACGATATTATCGGGGTAATGTTCGATATCGTTGTCCCTTCACCCGGCGTCGATTGGGACAGCGGGCTTTTGCAAAATTTCCGGAACAGGGGGATCAAGGTTATAAGCGAAATAGAACTTGCATTCAGGCTTGCCCCTTCGCGCTGGGTTGCGGTAACCGGCACCAACGGCAAGACGACCACAACCAGCATGGTCGGCGATATTTTGAAAAAGGCTGGAATAGATTGCACCGTATGCGGCAACATCGGCAACCCCGCGATAGGAGAAGATTCCATCTTCGATAAGGATGCGACAGTCGTGGCGGAAGTAAGTTCCTTTCAGCTTGAGGCGGTGGAAAGTTTCGCGCCCGCCGTGGCGGCAATACTGAACATCACGCCCGACCATCTTGACAGGCACCGGTCGATGGAAAACTACACTTCAATTAAAAGTCTTATATTTTTAAAACAAAAAACATCGGATGTCTGCGTATTAAATATGGACGATCCTGTAACGGCATCCCTTGCGCCAGCCGCGCGTTCCAAAGTAGTCGGCTTCTCATCGAAGAAAAGCGTCGACGAGGGCGCTTTCGCGGAAGAAGGCCGGATATATATCACCGAAAAAGGGGAACGCACGCTAATCGGCCCGGTGGAGGATCTAAAGGTCGAAGGTCAGGCAAACATTGAAAACGCGCTGGCCGCCTGCGCGATTTCGCGTGCCGCCGGAGCGGACGCGGAGTCGATTAAGCGCGGTCTGTTTGAATTTAAGGGGATGCCCCACAGGATGGAACCGGTTGCCGTTATAGGTTCCGTGCGCTACATAAACGATTCAAAAGGAACAAACGTCAGCGCCACCGTCAAGGCGGTTACCGGTATCGATAAGGGCGTAGTCTTGATTGTCGGCGGGCGAGATAAGGACGGCGACTTCGCTCCGCTTGCCGAAGCTATCCGAAATAAAAGAGCAAAGGTAATCCTGATTGGCGAGGCGGCGGACAAAATAGCATCCGCTCTCGGAGACTACGCGGACGTTTTTAGAGCAGCCGATATGGCCGATGCGGTGCGAAAGGGCGCTTCCGTATCGAAACCGGGTGACACCGTTTTGCTGTCGCCGGCGTGCGCGAGTTTCGACATGTATAAAAACTTCGAAGAGCGCGGCGAAATATTCAGTCGCGCGGTAGCCGCGCTTAATCCGGGAATGGGAGCGGTAAATGCCTAAAAAGCTGGAACCCGATTTCAAGATACTTTTTTGCGTTGTCGTATTGCTGCTTATCGGCATGGCGATGACCTATTCCGCCAGCGGTACAATCGCGGGCCAGCGTTACGGCGATCCCGCCTTTTTTCTTAAAAGGCAGGTGGTATGGGCGCTGATTGGCAGCCTGGGGATGGCCGTCGCAATGCGATACGATTACCACAAACTCGCCCGTTTTGGATTGGTCTCCTACATTCTTGCGCTGACGATGTTGTTTCTGGTTCTTATACCGGTATTCAGCCGCGAAGTTGGCGGCGCGCGCAGATGGTTTGCCGTGGGCGGCCTTACGTTTCAGCCTTCCGAGTTCGCGAAAATCGCGCTCATAATCTTTTTTTCCGCCGCTCTTACCAAAAAGGAGATGACGGGAAAACTGCGGGATTTCGTGACCGGTTATATGCCGAGCGCGCTTGCCTTGGGCGTCTGTTTCATTCTCGTTCTGCTTCAGCCGGATATGGGGACGTCGCTTATAATCGCGACAGTCGTTTTCAGCCTTTTCTTTATAGCGGGAATACGGCCGGGTTTTATGGCCGGTACGCTTCTGACGCTGCTGCCTTTTTTATACGTCGCGGTACTGAACGTCGATTACAGGCGCAAAAGGATTCTCTCCTTCCTGGACCCGTGGGCGGATCCATCGGACAGCGGGTTCCAGATAATTCAATCCTACGTCGCGCTCGGCAACGGGTACATAACCGGCAAGGGGCTGGGACAGAGTATGCAGAAAAACTTTTTTTTACCGGATGCGCACACGGATTTCATTTTCGCGATTATCGGCGAAGAGGTCGGTTTTATAGGATGCACGCTTGTGGTTGTTCTGTTCGCGGTCCTCGTTTACCGCGGTTTCCGGGTGGCCTTCCGCGCCCCGGAACCTTTCGGGATGTATCTCGCCGCCGGGATAACGCTCAGCATCGGCCTGCAGGCTCTCGTGAATATCTGCGTAAACACCGGTCTTTTACCGACGAAGGGACTGCCGCTGCCGTTTATATCGGTTGGCGGTTCGGCTCTTGTGATGTGGATGATCAGTATAGGGATATTGCTGAATGTTTCAGAACATACAAAATGATGACGCTCCATCCGTTACGGCGCGCAAAGAACCCCGCGCGCCCGGCGATGTATGCGGTAAAGGCGCGAAGACGATGAGGATAGTTGTGACCGCCGGCGGAACGGGCGGCCATATAAACCCGGCGCTGGTAGTGGCCGGCGAGTTGAAGGAGCGAAAAAACAGTCTCCTTTTCATCGGCTCTGTAAAAGGCGTGGAGAAGCAAAAAGCGAGTGACGCGGGCCTTGAGTTTCTCGGCATAAAGGTAAGAGGATTCGACAGGGCAAGCGCGCTTAATCGGATGGCCGCGGCGTCGATGCTTCCGTGGGCTGTTAATAGCGCGCTGAAAGCTCTGTCGGTTTTTCGACCGGACGCGGTAATCGGTTTCGGCGGTTATGCGTCCGGCCCCGCGGCGATTGCGGCTGTAATCAGGTCCGTCCCGCTATTTTTATTGGAACAAAACGTCTACCCGGGACTGGTAACCAGAATGCTTAAAAAGAGGGCGCGAAGAGTTTACAGCTCTTTTTCGGAATCGGCCGGATGGCTTAAGGGAGCTGATGTTTTTTACGCGGGCAACCCGACGCGGCCAGGTTTTTACAACCCCGGCCGCACTTACAAGGATAAAAAGTCGTTGACGCTTCTTGTGATGGGCGGCAGTCAGGGCGCGCGCTCCATTAACCGCGCCATGATCGAGGCGCTTTTGCTTATAAAGGATTTTGGCCTGAAGGTTTATCACCAGACCGGCATCGCCGACGTGGAGGAGGTAAAAAGCGCATACGCTCGCTTCATGCCGGACGCGGTCGTGGCGCCTTATTTCGATGACATGGATAAAATCATGGCCGGGGCCGATATCGCCGTCACACGGGCGGGGGCGTCCACCTGCGCGGAGCTTTCGCTATCGGCCCTGCCGGCAATCCTTATCCCTTACCCCGGCGCCGGGGGACACCAGGTTATGAACGCGAATGTTTTTGTGGATAACGGCGCGGCTAGGAGAATCGACGATTCGGAACTCACCGGGGAGCTGTTGGCTCAAAATCTCGGCGAGCTGGTTCGGGATAAAAGAGAACTGGAAAGGATGTCCGCCAACAGCCGCGAGACGGCTAGACCGGACGCGGCAAAGATAATCGTGCGCGACATTATAAGAACGCTGGAGACATGGTGGGTTTAACAAAGAAGAGAAGGGTGCATTTCGTCGGCATAGGCGGCTCCGGAATGAGCGGCATCGCCGAGATACTGCTCAACCTCGGCCACAAAGTACAGGGTTCCGATCTTGCGCGCGGGGAAACGGTGGAGCGGCTTGAGAGTTTGGGAGCAAAAGTCATGGTGGGGCACGCGAGGGAAAACGTGGGCGACGCCGAGGTGCTGGTAATATCATCCGCCGTGGGCGAAGACAACCCCGAAGTTATCGAGGCGCGCGCAAGGAAAATACCGGTTATCCCCAGGGCCGAAATGCTTGCCGAGCTGATGGGTATGAAAGAGTCAATCGCAGTGGCGGGCGCGCACGGAAAGACAACGGCCTCTACATTGCTGGCAACAATCCTCGCGGAATCCGGCATGGATCCGACGGTGATTATTGGCGGCCGCGTTAAACAGTTCGGCTCCGGCGCGAGGCACGGTTCCGGCGATTTTCTGGTAGCGGAAGCGGACGAAAGCGACGGCTCTTTTTTAACGCTGAACCCGACTATCGCGGTAGTTACCTCTCTGGACGCGGAACACATCAGCCATTATGGGTCGATGGAAAAGATAGAAGAGGCGTTTTTAAGGTTTTGCAACTCTGTTCCGTTTTTCGGCGCGGCGGTCGTCTGCGGTGACGATCCCCGGCTTCGAGCCTTCGGGCCGAAGATGAACAAAAAATTCATTACCTACGGCTTTACGCCGGGCTGCGATCTGGTTGCAAGCGGCTACAACTGTGAAGGGATGACTGGCAGTTTTACCGTTTCCAACAGGGACGGTGAACTGGGACGGGTAGAACTGCGCCTTCCGGGACGCCATAACGCGCTTAACGCCCTTTCCGCCATACAGGTGGCGTTGATGCTGAATGTCGATTTTAAAATCGCGGCGTCGGCGATAGGAAGTTTTTCCGGAATTGCGCGGAGATCGGAAATCAAGGGCGAGATAAACGGAGTGACGGTAATAGACGATTACGGTCATCATCCGAACGAAATACGCGCATGCATAAAAAGCATAAAAGAGGGGATGAAGGGCCGCAGGCTGGTAACGCTTTTCCAGCCTCATCGTTATACACGTACGCGGGACAGCCTTAAAGAATTTTTTACCGCGTTCGAAGGAAGCGATCTCCTTGGCGTGCTTCCGATATATGCGGCCAGCGAAGAACCGATAGAGGGCGTCAGCAGTTCGCTTATCTACGACGGCGTGCGGGCATCGGGACAGGAAAACGTCTTTTCTTTGGAAAGCAAAGAGCAGGCGGAAAAATGGCTGAAAGAGAACCTGAAAAAAGACGACGTGTTCCTTACGCTGGGCGCGGGCGATGTATACCGTGTCGGGGAAAAATATTTAAGAAATGGTAACAGTTAAAAAAAATGAATTGCTTCGCAGGCATACGACGTTTCGGATCGGGGGACCCGCGTCGGAATTTTTTCTGCCGGAAAACGAGACGGAGCTTGCCTCCCTCATCGACGACTATCCGGACGCTCTCATCCTCGGCGGCGGGTCAAACCTCCTTATATCCGACGACGGACTGGAAAAGGTTATCTCCATGCAAAATCTGAAAGGTTATACGAGCGAAGCGGCGGCGGGCGGCAAAACCGAGGTTACCGTCCTGGCCGGGCAGAACCTGACCGTGTTCGCGCACATGATGTGGCGGATGTTTTTATCGGGCGTTGAATTCGCGTTCGGCATTCCCGGCAGCGTGGGCGGCGCGGTTGTAATGAACGCGGGAGCGGCGGGCGGTGAAATAAAAGACAGCCTCCTTAAAGTAAAAATTTTGTTGAATGGCAAGCTGGAGGAGATGCCTGCAGAGGAAATCGGATTTTCCTACCGTTCAAGCAATCTGCCGGCGGGCGCGGCGGTACTGTCCGCCACATTTTCGCTGACCGAGGGAGACGGCGGAGAAATCCGGGAAAAAATGCAGGTCGGTTTTATGGGTAGAAAAAGGAGCCAGCCGCTGGAGCTGCCGTCGGCGGGATCCGTGTTTAAAAACCCGCCCGGACGATTTGCCGGAAAAATAATAGAAGAGCTTGGCCTTAAAGGTACGGCCATTGGAGGCGCGCAGGTAAGCAGGCGGCACGCAAACTTTATCGTAAATACAGGCAACGCTACGGCAGATGAAGTATATGCCCTGATGGAAAAAATAAAATCGGCGGTATTGGAAAAAACCGGTATCCGTCTCGAGCCGGAAATAAAAACGGTGGGGAGTTTTAACTGATGGCGGTTCTTACCCGGAGTTCGCGCATTCAAACACGGGTTGCCCGTCCTGTAAGGTACGCTTTCATCCCCGTAAAAAAGGAGACCGCCGCCGTTTCGATACGGCCCGTTATCATGTTTTTGGCGCTCGCAACGATAATGGCAGGTCTTTTGAAAATATCATCTTCCATTTACCGGGAAGCTGTTACGCATCCCTATTTCCAGGTGAAGGCGGTGGATATAACGGGTCTCAAGAACGTGTCGCGCGAGGAACTCCTTTCCGTTATTCGCCCCCTGCTTGAGGGAAGCATTTTTACCAGCGACATCGGCGGCATTGCAAACTTTCTCAAGGCAAATCCGTGGATTGGTGACGTATCGATACGGCGCCGTTATCCCGATACTCTGTGGATAGGAGTTACGGAGCGCGTTCCGGCCGCAATCGTGCAGATTGATCCGGGCATCCGATATCTTATCGACAGAGAGGGCCATTTACTCGGCAAGAGCGAAGGCAATAACGGGCATGTACTGATTACCGGCATTGCCGCGCCGGTTAGCGGTACGCGTCTTGAAGACGACAGGCTCAACGACGCTTTTCGTCTAACTGAAATGTTTAAAAGAGACGTGCTGTTTCACGACTATGCGGCGGCGGTGGATGTAAGCGATCTCGACAAAATAACCGTGCGCACCGAAAACAGCGGAACCATTATTACGTTTGGCCCGGCCAAAAGCCGGTGGAATGACAACTTCCTGGAGTACCTCGTTGTGCGCAGGATATTGGAAGAAACGGGCGAGAGCTTTTCCGGCATGGACCTTTCATTCAAGGATCAGGTGATCGTAAGCCATGGCCGGGGCAGCCTTCCGGAGAAACAAAAAATTTTAATAAAGGGGTAAAGGAATGGCAAAAAAGGACAGGGACTTGATCGTAGGCCTCGACATAGGCACCACGAAAATCTGCTGTGTCATTGCCGAAAAGGATAACGAAGGAAAGCTGAAAATTATCGGTATCGGCACCAATCGCTCCAGGGGGCTGAGGAAGGGCGTGGTAGTGGATATCGACAGCACCATCGAATCGATAAGGGCTTCCGTGGAAGAGGCGGAACTGATGGCCGGTGTTGAAGTCGATTCGGCATACGTCGGCATCGCCGGCGGACATATAAAGGGTTTCAACAGCCACGGGATTATTGCCGTCAAGGGCAAGGAGGTTACCGAAACGGACAAGGAGAGGGTTATCGAAGCGGCCAAAGCGGTTGCCATCCCGATGGACCGCGAGGTTCTTCACGTCCTGCCGCAGCAGTACATCCTCGACGGCCAGAGCGGAATAAAAGAGCCCAGGGGCATGTCCGGCGTGCGGCTTGAGGCGCGCATACACATCATAACCGGAGCGGTTACATCCGCTCAGAACATCGTCCGCTCCGTAAACCGCGCCGGACTGGAGGTGGACGACATCGTCGTCGAACAGCTCGCTTCCGCGGAGTCGGTTCTCGACGCGGACGAGCGGGAGCTTGGCGTGGCGATGGTCGATATAGGCGGCGGTACGGCGGACCTGGCGATTTTTGCCGACGACTCGGTCAAATACACGTCGGTACTTTCGGTCGGCGGCAACCATATTACAAACGACGTGGCAATCGGTCTGCGGACGCCGCAAAAAGAAGCGGAAAAGATAAAAATTAATCACGGCTGCGCGATGAGTTCCGTGATCAGGCAGGAGGAAGAGATCGAAGTTCCCAGCATGGGCGGCAGGGAGCCGCGCGAATTCAGCCGGAAGATGCTTTGCGAAATCATAGAGCCGCGGGTGGAAGAGATTTTTCAGATGATACACCGCGATATAGAAGGCTCCGGTTACGGCGACGCAATTACATCGGGCCTTGTTATCACGGGTGGAGCAACCATATTAAGCGGAATACCGAACGTCGCGGAGCGCGTGCTGGGACTGCCGGTAAGAAGCGGCTCGCCGAAAGGTGTAGGCGGACTGGTGGACGTCGTCAACTCGCCGCAGTACGCCACGGCCGTGGGCCTGCTGATGTTCGGCGCCAGGATGAACGCCAATGGCAGGCAAAAGCCTCTAAAGGGAAGGCATCTTTTCAACAATATCATGGACAGAATGAAAGGTTTGGTCGAGGACTTTTTTTAATAGGTAAAAACTTTTTTTAGGGGTAATTAAATGGAAACGAAAGATACGGGTATTATTTTCGAACAACCGCTTTTCGACTTTGCGGGCGACGCTTTTCACAACGCCAAGATAAAGGTGATAGGCATAGGCGGCGGCGGCGGTAACGCCGTATCCGCGATGATGAACTATGCCATAGAGGGCGTGGAATTCATAGTGTGCAATACGGATTCACAGGCGCTTTCCCGATCCAAGGTATCGGTGAAGATGCAGATCGGCAATTCGATAACGAGGGGACTGGGCGCGGGCGCGAACCCGGAGATAGGACGCAAGGCGGCAATGGAAGACACGGAATCGATCACCAGTATGCTGGAAGGTTCCGACATGGTATTCGTTACGGCGGGACTTGGCGGCGGCACGGGTACCGGCGCGGCGCCAATAGTCGCGTCCATCGCAAAGAACATGGGCGCGCTGACTGTGGGCGTAGTTACCAAGCCGTTCATGTTTGAGGGTTCCAAGAGGATGCGGTACGCGGAAGACGGGCTTGAAGAACTCGGAAAATCCGTTGATACGCTGATTACAATACCCAACCAGAGGCTTATGGGGATTGTTGATAAGAATACTTCTTTGATGGAAGCGTTCGGCACGGCGGACACAGTGCTTTGCAACGCAGTAAAAGGGATATCCAATCTGATAACTGTTCCAGGACTTGTGAACCTCGACTTCGCGGACGTTCAGACCATCATGTCCGAAATGGGCCAGGCGCTGATGGGTTCCGGAATGAGCAGCGGCGAAAACAGGGCGACGGAGGCGGCCCAAAAGGCGATACACTCCCCGCTGCTTGAAGACACCTCGATCGAGGGTGCAAGGGGCATTTTGATAAACGTCACGGCCGGAGAAGACGTTACGCTTTTCGAGATAAACGAAGCCGCGACGGTCGTGCAAAAGAGCGCGCACCCGGATGCGAATATAATCTTTGGCGCGGTTGTGGACCAGTCGCTCAAAAACGAGATGTTCGTGACCGTAATAGCGACAGGGTTCAACCACGGGGTCGGCGTTGAATCGAATTCAAAACCTTACGTAGCGCCGCAGATTAAAAAGCCGATTGAGAAGCCCGAAGTTAAAACAGAAGCAAAGCCGGAAGTGCAGCCCGAAGTTGAAGAGAAGCAGGCGGAAGTCATGCAGAAGGCCGGTAACGTCAGTAAAATCCCCGTCATGCAAGAGGAGGAACGGAAAAAGTCGCTTGTATCCCTTGACCTGAGCGAATTTGCGGACGAACTGGACATCCCAACATTTATCCGCAATCAGGCTGATTAGGAGGTAAGCGGTGAACGGGAATAATGCCATGAATGCCAGGAAAATTTCCAATACAGCCTTGCGGCAGGATAACTGGATATTGAGAAAAAACCTGAAACATATTATCCGGACAACCAAGCGCAATATCGATATCCAAACAAGGATAGACGAGCTTGGTGAGCTTATAGTGGGTTATCAGGACGTAACGTCCCTTGTTGTCGGGATAGCGACTGAATTAAAAGAACAGTTCGGTTTGAATGCCGTTACGTTTTGCCTCTCCGATGAATTTATGGAATGCGTTGACACGGAGTTGCCGGTAGAAGACGGAGAGGGCGCGTCCGCAACCAACGGAGCAGGCGGGACCCTTCTGTTTATGGATAGGGACAGGATTGCCGAAACATTTAAAGGCGTAAAGGAACCGCTGCTCCGCGAGAAGCTGGATTACGGGTCTGTTGATCTGTTCGGTATGAAGCACTTCAGGCGTGTAAGGTCCGAAGCTATCGTGCCTCTCTACCACGAGGAAGAATTCATGGGAAGCCTCAACCTCGGATGCAAAAACCCGCTCCGTTACCAGGAAGGGACGGCCACCGACTACCTGAGGCGGCTGGGGCAGATACTTTCGCTGACGCTGGCGTTGATGAAATTGAAAAATAGGAAGATGAAAGGCAAAGACGTTTGAAAAGCATCTGCCGATAGTGTAGATTTTTTATCTCGATAGCTGTTTTTTCCATAGGGAGCGGTTCGTCATAAAAAAGATTTCACTATCAGGGCCGGTAACTGCGTTGAAAAGGGTTAAGACCCCTTTTTACTATTACGACGCGCAGGTAATCAGGTCGCGTTATGCGGCGTTACGTTCCGCCGTACCGCGCGGCTGGATCATTTATTACGCGGCAAAGGCAAACCCAAACATAAATCTACTGAAGATTTATCGAAAACTCGGCGTGAAGGCGGAATGTGCCTCGGCGGGTGAAATGCATGCATGTCTTAAGGCGGGTTACGGAGGCGGCGATCTGTCCCTGTCAGGCCCGGTCAAGACTGATGCGGAGTTCTCCCTATTACGCAAAACCGTTCCGTTTGCCATACATGCGGAATCGCGTGAGGAGCTGGCGTCCTTAAACGGCCTTGGGAAAAGCTTTAACATAGCGCTGCGCCTTAACCTGCAGTTGCGGCTGTCCGGCAGTGACGGCACGATAATGACGGGCGGGGATGACAAGTTCGGCTTTTCTCTAAGAGAGGCCGGTAAATTGCTAGAAGAGAGGAATCTCTACAATCGGCTGAATATCGCGGGTTTTCACATCTACATGGGAACGCAGATTAGGTCCGCAAGCCGCTGGATTACCGGCGCCCGTCGTTTTCTAGAAGCCGTTGCGAGGCTTTGCAGGCAGAAAGGATTCGAGCCGTCGTACCTGAACATTGGAGGAGGGCTGGGGATACCTTACAGGGAGGGCGGATCGGAGTTTGATCTCAATGTGCTGAAAAGCGGACTTAAAAAACTAAACAGCTGGGCGGGAAATATCGATGAGTTTTCCCGCGCGCGCTTTTATATGGAGCCTGGGCGTTACCTTGTCGGGCCCGCCGGCGTTTACGTTATGAAACTGCTGGCGGTGAAAAGAATAAGAGGTAAAAATTACGCGATGACGGATGGAGGAATACATCACGCGCTTTTTCCATTCCGGATAAGCAGGGAGTTTCCCGTAAAACTGCTCAACCGCAAAGGCGACGGCAAAAAACTGCGATATACGCTCGGCGGTCCTCTTTGCACCTCTCTCGACCAGAGCGAACTACCCGTCAGCCTGCCGCGTTTGAAAGAGGGCGACATTCTTGGAATTTTCCAAAGCGGCTCCTACGGTTTTTCAACGGGGATGCATTTTTTTTTGAGTCACCCAATGCCCGCGGAAGTCCTGAAGGACGGCAAAAACCTGCGGCTGATACGAAAGCCTTCCGCAACGGAGCACCTTTTTATAAACCAGACAGATAAAATAATTGAGGGAAGATAAAATCGCAAAGAAAGGTTTTTTTATCGTCCTTGAAGGGTTGGACGGTTCCGGCAAATCCACACAGGCGAAACTGCTCGTGCAAAACCTGATTAAACATGGGCACGACGCGGTGTATATGAAAGAGCCGACGGACGGGGAGTGGGGCCAAAAAATTCGAGAGATAGCATTAAAGGGGAGGGAGAACGTAACCCCCGGTGAGGAGCTGGACTATTTCATAAAAGACAGGGAAGAAGATGCAGAGCAAAACATACTGCCCGCGATTGAGAGCGGTAAAGTGGTCGTGATGGATCGATATATATATTCAAACATCGCATATCAGGGCGCGCTTGGTATCGACATTGAGTTGATAAAGAACAAAAATCGCTGCTTCCCGAAACCGGATATTGTTTTCTTCCTGGAGGCGTCGCCGGAAAAGGGCATCGGAAGAATAAACGACAAAAGGACGGGTGGCGCCAACGTCGGCTATGAGAAAATCGAGTATCTGCAAAAGGTCGACGAAATATACCACAGCGATGATTTTAATTTCATGTTAAGAATTGACGCCGGAAAAAAGGTAGAGGAAATTCAGGAAGAAATTCTGGAAAAAGTTCTCGTCAACCTAAAAGTGTGGAGCTCGACCTTTCCTCTTAG
>JBHHVT010000008.1:0-23405 GCA_046754425.1 Nitrospinota bacterium
AATCGGCATGATGGCACTGATTAGAGCAAAACAAGATAGTAAATATCAAGCCCGCACCGCAATTTGGTACTCTTTTTCGACAATGGAAAGTATCCGTTCCTTATCGTACCTTTCAAGCGCGTCCACCCGTGCCTTTTCGGCGCGCTTTTTTGCGGACGCCATGTCGTCGAGAGTTTTTATCACTCCTTCCGCGAGCGATGCGGGGTCCTTCGGTTTTACAAGCACGCCGTACTCGCCGTATCCAAGGTTTTGCGGCACGCCGCCGGATTCCGCGGCAACCACAGGAATGCCGCAAAGCTTGGCCTCTATCACGCTTATGGAGTACGACTCATAGTGGGAAGGCAGTAAAAAAACGTCGATGCCGCGCAGCAGTTCCGGCACGTCGCGTTGGTACGGCAGTATCGTAACTTTTCCACCGAGGCGCAGCCGATTAACTTCCGCTTCGATACGTTTTTTTTCTATCCCGCGCAGATGGATTGTCTCGTCGCCCGCCATTAGCAGGTGTGCGTTCGGGTACTTTTCCAGGATAGCCGGCATTGCGCGCACCGCCTCCATCTGGCCCTTTAACGGATCGAGTCTCGACAGTATTCCCAGTATTATCAGTTCAGGTCCCAATCCCACGCTTTTCCTGAACGCTTCGGACCTGCCCGGGCGGTATCTGCCGGTCTCAAGCCCGTATGGCAGCTCCATAACCCTGTCCGGCTCTATCGGAAGGTTCTTGCGTGCCGACATCATCCCTTCTTCGCCAAGCGCGAATATTTTTCTGATGTTCCGGTATTCGATTCGGTGGTAAACGTCTTTTTTCGGACCGGGCACAACCATGTGAAGTGAAAAGAAGAGGTTTACGTTCTTGATTCCCATTATGGCTGGCGCGATTATTCCCAGATCTTCCGAGTGGTGGGCGTGGACTATGGAAAAGCCGTTTTGGACGATAAACCGCCGCAGTCTCCACATTACGCGAACGTCGATGTACTTTACCGGGTCGAAAGCTCGGCATCCGAGACCCGACGCGGCAACCTCTTTTTCTACGGTTGTGTTATTCCTGCAGGCGTAATAAACATCTTGTCCGCGCTTTTTTGCCTCCATCGCAAGCGATACGGAATACTTTTCCAGGCCGCCCCAGGCGTTTGAAAAACATATATACAAGATTTTCACCGGCATAGTATACTACACGGAAGTTGTGGAAAATTTGGGCTTAACGCTAAGGGGGCGGACGGTTTGAAAGTCGATCACTCATCAATAAAGAAGATACTCGTCCTGAGGTACCGATCCATAGGCGATATTATTTTAAGTTTCCCCACTATCGAAACGCTCAAGGAAACTTATCCCAAAGCGCGGATCGATATGCTGATTGACGAGCGTTTGGCGGATATCTGCTACGCGCACCCGCACGTTAACTATTTGTTACTCCATAAATCTACCCGCGGGAAAAGTGGAAACTTGTCGCTGGTTATGCAGTCGCTTAAGTTCATATATAAAATCCGAAAGCAAAAATACGATATGGTGGTGGACCTCCACAGCGGGCCCAGAAGTTCGATTTTGACCCTCCTGTCCGGCGCAAGGTACCGGATCGGCAGTCTTATGCGCAAAAGGCACAAGCTTTTTTACAACCTTTACGCCGAGCCTGGCGGCGACCGGAAAATGCATACGGTTAATGTGATGTTGAAGGCGATTAGCCCGCTAAAGCCAAAAAGGCTCGCGAAGAAATCGCTGTTCCTTCGTTACAGTGACGAGGACTCCCTATACGTAAAAAATTTCCTTGAAAAATACGACGTGACCGAAAAAGAAACTGTGGTAATGGTTCATCCCGGCGCGCGAGTGGACATAAAGCGGCTGCCCGCGCAGAGAATGGGCGAAATCGTCAACTGGATGACCAGCGAACTCGGCGTGAAGGTTATCTACGCCGGGAAGGACAGCGACCTGCCGGCCATAGCGGACATAGTAAGCTATTCCGGAAAACCCGGCCTGATGGCTACGAACCTCACGCTCGGCCGCCTTGCGGCGCTTATAAACTCCTGCAATGTTTTTATAGGAAACGACAGCGGCCCCATGCACATGGCGGCGGCATTGGACGTGCCGATAGTCGCCTTTTTCGGTCCCAGCGATCCCGCCGTCTGGTCCCCGTGGGGAGCGCGCGGAAAGATAGTCCGCTGTACGCCGATGGATTGCATGCCGTGCGACCAGAAGGGGTGCCCGTACGTCGGCCATCACTGCATGACAAAGATTAAGGAAAGCGACATAAAACGAGCAATCGTCAGCGCGTTAAAAATGGACTATTCCGCGGCCTGAAAAAACGGAGCATGCCGGATTTCACAAAATGCGGCGTCTCTATCGCTATCCCAAATTATAACGGCAGGGAACTTCTCGAAGAATGCCTGCCTTCAATCTTTGAAGAGCTGAAAAGCCGCGGTAACCCGAACGACGAAGTCTGCATAGCGGACGACGGCTCGACGGACGGCTCGGTGGAGTTCCTGAAAGAAAACTACCCCACGGTAAAGCTGATTGCGGCGGGGCACGGCGGCGGCGCGCCGAATGCCTTCAACCACGCCATTTCGCTTTGCAAAAACGATATCGTAATCGTGCACGATAACGATGTGAAGGTGGAAAAAGGATACATCGAGCCGCTGCTTGCGCATTTCAACGACGAAGACGTTTTCGCGGTGACGACGCGCGCGCTGGCGTTCGATAAAAAAACTTTCCGCAGCGCCGGCAAGCTGGGCAGTTTCAGGCGCGGCTTCATCCGCGCATGGGAAAACTACGATATCGACGAACCGGAGAAAAGTCCGCTGGTAATCGAACGCGGACTGCCGTCGCTTTTCGGAATGACGGCGCACGTCGCCTACAGAAAATCGATGTTCGACGCGCTGGGCGGACTCGACCTTATCTACACTCCCTACATCTGGGAAGACACCGACGTCTGCTACCGCGCGTGGAAACGCGGATGGATAACGCGGTACGAGCCGAGATCGCTCGTCTATCACAGATGGAACTCCACCATAGCGCGATTGTCGCCCGGCAGCCGGCAGGCGATGATAAGCGCGAGGAACAGATTAATATTCCATTGGAAAAATGTCGGCGACTTGGATATGCTTGTAATCCACGCGGCGGCACTTACCGTCCGCACGTTTTTTTCGCTTTTGACGTTTAGAAGGAGCTTTCTTGTCCCGCTATGGCAGGCCTTAAAACTTCTGCCGGAGATTAAGGCGAAAAGGGGAGAAGAAAAAAAGCATTGGGTATTAAGTGATCGGGAAGTTTTGCGAAAACCGCAAAGCGTATTGAAAGAACCGGGAGTACATACGTGAAGATTTTTATAGATACTGCGGATATTGAAGAGATAAAGGAAGCCAACAAACTCGGCGTCGTGGACGGCGTCACCACCAACCCGTCGCTGGTCGCAAAGACCGGCAAGGACTTCAAGACGGTGATTGACGAAATCGTCGCGGAGGTGGACGGCCCGATAAGCGCGGAGGCGGTATCGATGGACGCCGAGGGAATGGTGAAAGAGGGCAGGGAACTAGCCAAGATTCATAAAAATATAGTCGTTAAAATCCCGATGACCGTAGAGGGGTTGAAGGCGATAAATACTCTTGCCACGGAAGATATAAGGACCAACTGCACGCTGATCTTTTCGGCCAGTCAGGCGGTTCTTGCCGCGAAGGCGGGCGCCAGCTTCGTATCGCCGTTCGTCGGACGGCTCGACGACATCTCGGAAGATGGCATGCTGTTAGTTGAGCAGATAGTCCAGATTTACGACAACTACGCATTCGAGCCGGAGATAATCGTTGCCTCCATACGCCACCCGATGCATTTCGTAAGGACGGGGCTAATCGGCGCGGACATCGCCACGATACCGTTCAAGGTTATCGAACAGCTTTCAAAGCACCCGCTTACTGACATCGGCATAGAACGCTTCCTGAAAGACTGGGAAAAAGTCCCGAAGTAAGACTCAACCTGTCATTGCGAGGAGCGCGTAAGCGCGACGCGGCAATCCGGATTGCTTTGCTTCGCTCGCAATGACATTTATCATTATGCTTTGCATGATGGCGCAGGCATCCCCGCCTGTGGTTGTTTCTTGCGCTGGTTCGATCTTGCAGATCGAACCGCACCGTTTGAATCAAGCAAAAGGTTTTGTCGCAAAACAAAACTGCCGGTTCACACTGCAAGTATGAACCAGCCAATAGAAAACAGCAGCTACGAGGGTCGCCAGAGTATCATTTGGCTAAAACCTTTACATCCCTGATGAGAGCAGGCAGCTTATTTTTGACTGCTTCCCAAACAAGCTGCTCATCAACAGCCTGCGTAAAGCATGGTTCTGCTCTGATTTACAGACTGTAGAAAATACTTGTTCCTGATGGCGCGGGTCATGACTAAATCGATATGACGCTCAAACAGATCTTGCAGTTTTTCAAGAAGCCCGAAATATGTATCAAAACATTCGCCGTCCTTGAGGGGTTGAAACTCAACCAGAAAATCAAGGTCGCTTTTTTTGGCATCGAAATCTTCGCTGAAAGCGCCGGACCCGAAAAGCTCCAGACGCTTTACATGAAATCTAATGCAAAGTTCTTTTAATATGTCGAGCTTGCTTTCTACAACAATATTCATAAGTATTTACCTACAAGTATCATAACGCAGCGAAGGGAGAATATTAAATTTATACGTTTGTGATAAAAATCCATTATGCTCTTTTCACAAGCAGGTCGCAGATGCGGTTGAGGTCGGCCTTGCGGTCGGCAAGGAGGCGCTGGGCGCCCTGTTTCAGGCCTTCGATGTTTTTCTCGGATGTGTCGTCTATCTCGTCGCTGGCGTTTTCGAGCGGCGTCTGCAAGCGTATGAAGTTCTTACCCAGGTTCTGTTTTAGCTGGTAAGCCACCGCCCCGTTTACGCCGTCCGATATGATGCTTAAAATCGGCCTGGCCCAGTTTATGAGACCCCAATCTTTCGCGTCGTCGTAAGGTATCGGGCGGCATAACGCCCCGCTGCCTATCGATACCAACAGCGTCGATTTCGCGCGGGGGAAAAGTTTTTTTGCCTCGGAGTAGGCAGACATCGACGGGTTGTTCAGATACACGCCGCCGTCTATAAGAGCGAGCCTCTCTTTGCCCAGCTTAACGACGGCTGGCGCAAAGTATGTCGGGGCGGCGGATGTCGCGCGCGCGGCATCTTTCATCAGGATGCCTCCCGTATCCGATTTCCAGCTTTTGAAAATGCACGGCTTTCTATTTTCGATGTCGTATGTGCTTACCAGCACCTTTGTAAGTGAATCGGAAAGCCGCGTCTTTCCGAAATAGTGTTTGAAAACCTTTTCAATCGGTTCGTGCGAGTATCTCTGGTCGATTATACCGGCAACTGAACTGAACTCTTTCCAAAGCGTTCTGGAAAAAATTTCACCGCCCCGTTTTTCGTAAAGGTCGATAAGCGAGCGCGCGCTATAAACAGGCTTTTTTTTCGAATCGCTTTTGCAGAGCGCCATTGCCAGTACGCCGCCCGACGAGGTGCCGGCTATCAGGTCGAATATGCGGGCTATGTTTTTACCGGTACGCTCTTCGATGTAGGCCAGGATGGTGGCGGGGATTATGCCTCTTATGCCGCCGCCGTCGAGGGAGAGGATTTTTTTCATCTAATCCTATTTTATGTCAATCAGTCGCAGGGTTTGTCATCCTTTCATGGAGCCGATGATTTTTGACAGTTTCTTAATCTTTTCCTTTTCGCAATGTTGCGTCAACTCTTCCGCAAGCCTTTGCGACAGGTCCGGCTCCACGAAGTTCATCGTTCCGGCCTGTACCGCGCTCGCTCCTGCCATGAAAAACTCCAGCGCGTCGTTTAGCGACGCGATGCCGCCAACGCCTATCACCGGTATCTTCACCGCCCGCGCGCACTCCCATGTCATGTAAAGCGCCACCGGTTTAATCGCCGGGCCGGACAGCCCGCCGAAGGGCCTGTTTAGTTTTGATTTTTTCGTTGCCGTATCGATGCTCATTCCTTTAAGGGTATTGATGGCGCTCACGGCGTCCGCGCCCGCGTCTTCCGCCGCTTTCGCGAATTCCTTTATGTCGGTAACGTTGGGAGAAAGTTTTACGATAAGCGGACAGTCGGTTGCCTTGCGCACCGCATTCGTTAACCTGCCGAGGGTTTTAACGTCGGAGCCGAACTCTATCCCGCCGCGATCCACGTTGGGGCACGATACGTTCATCTCCAGCGCGTGCACACCATCCATCGAACCGAGCCGCCGCGCCGCTTCCACGTATTCGTCATCACATTCTCCGAAGAAGTTTGCGATTACCGTCGCGCCGCTCTTTATTAGTCCGGGCAGTTTTTCCTTTTCGAAAGCGTCCAGGCCGACGTTTTCCAGTCCGATTGAGTTCAGCATCCCGGCGTCCGTTTCGCATATGCGCGGCATCGGGTTGCCGGCACGCGGTTTTATGGAAAGCCCTTTTGTGATTATCGCGCCGATAGAGGAGATGTCCATTTTGTCGGCGAACTCCAGCCCGTAACCGAACGTGCCGGATGCGGTGATAATCGGGTTTTTGAGCGTGAGCGTCCCTATCTTTACGGAGAGGTCTACCGCCACTTCATTGTCCCCGTTTTGAATATCGGCCCTTCCGCGCAGACCCGCCTGCTGCCGCCGTTCGTCTTTACCATACAGCCCAGGCAGACGCCGAAACCGCACCCCATCTTTTCTTCGAGTGAAAGCTCTCCCTCTATACCGGATTTTACGGCGAGTTCGTCAACCGCCTTCAGCATGCCCGGCGGTCCGCATGCTATCAGCCGGCAGGCGGATTCCCTGAAAGGTTTGAGTTCCGTCAGTACGTCGGTCACCATGCCGCGGCTCCCCATACTGCCGTCTTCCGTTGCAACGGCAACGGTCGCGCCTGCCCTGACGAACTCGTCCGCGCACAGGATATCGTCTATCGTCGCGCCGCCTATTACCGCAATGATTTTACTTTCGCGGTTGCGTTCGGCGTAGAAAAGAAGAGGCGGCACGCCGACGCCTCCTCCCACGAGTATGGTTTCCGTTTTTTCGTCGGGAGCGCTCATGAAGTTTCCGAACGGGCCGATAACGTCCAGTTCGTCGTCCTGTTTTAAACGCGAAAGTATCTTCGTGCCGCGTCCCACCGGTTTGAATAATATTCTTGCGGAGCCGCCGAACTGGGAGGCGATGCTCATCGGCCTGCGAAGAAGAGGGTCGTGCGATTCGCTTACCCGTATCATTACGAACTGTCCCGGCTGCGCGTCACCGAAAGGCCACTCGAAGCTGAGCGAATAACAGCCGCCGCCCACGGGCCTGTTTTCCAGCACTCTTACTTTCATTGAGCGTACTCCACTGAAACCACCTCGACGCCTATCTTGCCGATGTACTCGAACAGCTGCAGCTGTTTGCTAAGATCGCCTTCAATAAGTTTTATGTGCGTGGCGTCCGCTATATCCTGCCCGAAAGTCGGGTCCATCGCAATCCATTTACCGGCGTAGACTTCCGGCCACGCGTGGTAAAGAAAACCGCCGAACTGTCTTGAGTAAACGATCCCGGACACCGTGCGCGTGGGGATGCCGGCCGATTTCGCCATCGCCGCGAACAGGTTCGTGTGCGACTGGCACTCGCCTTCAAGCGACTTGAGCGTCGCCACGGCCGAGAATGTGTCCACGAATTTTTTATCCACGTTTTTATAAACCCATCGGTTTATCTTTACCGCCGATCCGTAGACGTCCGGTTCGTTTCCCACTATCTCCTTCGCGGTTTTTATTATCAACGGGTCGTCGGATTGCGCCTCGAAACTGGGACGCAGGTAGTCCGCCATCCCGGCGGCGGGGGCGGGTCTCTGGATTTTTGGTATCGATTTTTCTTCGATTTTTATCGTGCCGACCGACGCGGCGTAGGACGGCTTGTTACCGGCAGTTTTTTTCTCGAAACCGGAAACTTTTTGCCTTTCATCCGACGGTATCAGTTCTTTCCCGGATAGGCCGGATATCATCAGATTCATTGAGCTAATCCGCTCCTGGTCATTAATCGGTCGTTCTGTAGTAATGAGGCTGAATGCCAGGAGGTTCGTGAACGGCACCACCCCTTCGGAAAAACTTACCGCTTTGGCTTCGTCGACCGCAAGGCTTTCAAAGCCCAAAGGTGAGAGTTCTTTCAGCACCCGGCCGTCCTCGGCGACGAAGGAAGTGACCGTGAAGTTTTTAAACGTTGTGGTAAGGCGCCACGCTTTTTCCTTTTTTCCACCGTATTCGAAGTCAACTTTTTTGCCGACTTTTATTTCTACATCTTCCGTGGCGAGAAGCGGCTCCATGAAGACTTTGAACCTGTAAACTTTACCCTCTTTAATATCGCTTTTACCGAGTATGAAATCCACCGCGTCCGAAAACTGCATATCGCTATCGAACGGCAGCGTCCTTTCGGTTACGTTACCGGCGGAGATGATGGTCATCTTTATCTTGTCGCCGTGCACTTCGCCCTCGAAAAGCTGACGGTGGCCGAGCATCTTTTGCATGTACGTAAACCGTTTTGGTTTCATATCCGGGTCGAAGAAGTACGTTTGGCTCAGCGATACGTCCTGCGTTATCCCGCCGGCCGTCAGCTTAATTACCGATTTCGACGTCATTCGGTAGCCGGCGGGAGTCCGCACCCTTTTCCTGTATGAAAAGCCGATTTTCACGCCCTGCATCCGGATTTCCATCCACTGTTCGGTTATTATCTCTTCGGCCGCCGGCGCGGTTGTTTCAGCGTGAACGGCCGATAATGCAATAATTAGCGCGGCAACGACGGCTACGAGCCTACCCATGGTATTCCTGGATGGATAGCACCTCCATCTTTTCTTCCCTTATCGACTTTATCGCGTCCAAAAAAGCCTCCGCACCGGCGATTGTCGTGCTGTAAGGGATGTCCTTCAGCAGAGCAGTTCTGCGTATCGAGTACGAGTCTTTTATCGCCTGTTTGCCGAGCGTCGTATTCACCACAAGCTGTACGCCGCCGTCGTTCATCATATCCACAATGTGGGGGGAGCCTTCCAGAACTTTATTAACGGCAGCCGTCTTTATTCCCGCGGCGGTTATCGCGTTCGCCGTGCCGCGCGTGGCCGCGAGCGTGAATCCCATCCCGGCAAGTATTTTTGCTATCTGCACGGCTTTCGTCTTGTCGCGGTCGGCAACCGATATGAACGCCGTTCCGCCTTTCGGCAGATCGCTGCCGCTGCCGAGCGCGGCCCGCGCGAAAGCGCTGCCAAATTTTTTGTCGAGCCCCATGACCTCGCCGGTCGATTTCATCTCCGGTCCCAGCATAACGTCGACGCCGGGAAATTTAATAAACGGGAAGACCGCCTCCTTTACGGATGTATGTTTCGGTATTTTCTGTTCCGTGAAACCGAGTTTTTCCAGCTTTTCGCCAGCCATTACGCGCGCGGCGATTTTCGCAAGCGGAACTCCTATAGCCTTCGATACGAACGGCACCGTCCGCGACGCGCGCGGATTTACTTCCAGTACGTATATCTCGCCCTTCTTTACGGCGTACTGTATGTTCAAAAGGCCGATCACGTCCAGCTCGTCGGCCAGTTTTTTCGTCTGGACGCCTATTTCGCGGACAATCTCTTCCGGCATGTCGCGCGGAGGCAGGCTGCAGGCCGAATCGCCAGAGTGGATGCCCGCTTCTTCGATATGCTGCATGATGCCGCCGATGACCGTCCTCTCGCCGTCGCGCACTGCGTCAACGTCCAGCTCTACGCTGTCTTCCAAAAAGCTGTCTATCAGCACGGGATGTTCCGGTGAGACTTTTACCGCCTTTTCCATGTAGTCGAGGAGCGATTCGTTGTCCCACACAATTTCCATCGCCCTGCCTCCCAGCACGTAAGAGGGGCGCACGACTATCGGGTAGCCTATTTTATTTGCAATAGCCAGCGCCTGTGTGGTCGACATTGCGGTGTCGTTAACCGGCTGTCTGAGTCCAAGTTTATTGATCGCCGCCGAAAAACGTTCGCGGTCTTCCGCCCTGTCTATAGTGTCGGGCGAACTGCCGATTATGGGCACTCCCGCTTTTTCAAGCGCCATCGCGAGTTTTAACGGCGTCTGCCCGCCGAACTGGACAATTACGCCGTCCGGTTTTTCGACATGTACTATCTCAAGCACGTCTTCCAGGGTGAGCGGTTCGAAGTAGAGCCTGTCGGCCGTGTCGAAATCGGTGCTTACTGTTTCCGGATTGCAGTTGACCATTATCGTTTCGTAACCGGCCTCCTTAAGGGCGAAGACCGCGTGGACGCAACAGTAGTCGAACTCTATTCCCTGGCCGATGCGGTTCGGCCCGCCGCCGAGTATCATTATTTTTTTACGGCCGCTTACGTCCGCTTCGCATTCAGTTTCGTATGTAGAATACATGTACGGGGTCAACGCCTCAAACTCCGCCGCGCATGTGTCGATCCGTTTGTAGACCGGCCTTACGAAGAGGGCCTGCCGTTTTGCGCGGACGTCGTTTTCGGTAGTTCCGCAAAGTTTCGCAAGCCGTCTGTCCGAAAAGCCTTCTCTCTTTATCCGAAGCATCTCCTCGCGGCGGTCGGGCAGTCCCGACTTTTTAATTTCACTTTCGGTCTCCACTATCTGAAGGAGGTTATCCAAAAACCACGGGTCGATTCCGGTAAGCAGGTGAAGCCGTTCTATGCTCCATCCTGATCGCAGTGCCTGCGCGCAGAGCCATATGCGCTCCGGGTATGCCTGTTCCAGTCTTTTTTCCAGCTCTTTTTCGCCGATTTCGATTTTGTCCAGGCCGTCAACGCCGATTTCGAGCGAGCGCAGCGCCTTTTGAAGCGACTCCCTGAACGCGCGCCCTATCGCCATCGCCTCGCCGACTGATTTCATCTGCGAGGTCAGGACGGTCGGCGAAGTAAGGGTCTGATCCGTTACCTTGAATTTCTCGAAGTCGAACCGAGGAACTTTTACAACGCAGTAATCAATGGTCGGCTCGAAGGAGGCCGGCGTTTTTTTGGTTATGTCGTTGGGAATTTCGTCGAGTGAATAACCTATGGCTAGCTTGGCGGCGATCTTCGCAATCGGGAAGCCCGTCGCCTTCGAAGCGAGTGCCGACGAGCGGGAGACGCGGGGATTCATCTCTATCACCATGAGTTCGCCGCTTTTTTCGTTTACGGCGAACTGTATGTTGGAGCCGCCGGTGTCGACGCCTATCTTGCGTATAATCGCTATCGCCGCGTTGCGCATTATCTGGTACTCGCGGTCCGTCAGCGTAAGGGCGGGGGCTACCGTTATGCTGTCGCCCGTGTGCACGCCCATCGGGTCGAAGTTTTCTATCGAGCAGATTATCACCACGTTGTCCCTGTAATCGCGCATCACTTCCAGCTCGTATTCTTTCCAGCCGAGAAGCGACTGTTCAACAAGAACCTGATCGACCGGGCTTTGCGAAAGCCCCCACTCGATTTTTTTTAGGAATTCCGCCTTGGTGCGCGCGATGCCGCCGCCTCCCCCTCCCAGCGTGAAGGACGGGCGGATGATTGCGGGCAGGCCCACCTCGTCAAGGAGCTTTAAGCCTTCCTCGACGTTTTTCGCGAACCCGCTTTTGGGAACGCTGAGCGATATCTCCTTCATCGCATTTTTAAACAGTTCGCGGTCCTCGGCCCTGTTTATCGCTTCCGGATTAGCGCCTATCATTTCGACGGAGTACTTTTCCATGACTCCCGCTTTCCACAGCTCCAGCGCGAGGTTCAGCGCGGTCTGTCCGCCGACGGTCGGCAGAAGGGCGTCGGGTTTTTCGCGTTCTATTATCTTCTCGATTATCTCGACGTTTAACGGTTCTATATATGTTCTGTCGGCGAACTCCGGATCGGTCATGATGGTCGCCGGGTTCGAGTTTGCGAGTATTACGCGGATCCCCTCTTCTTTAAGCGCCTTTGCCGCCTGCGTTCCGGAGTAGTCGAACTCGCACGCCTGTCCAATAACGATCGGCCCCGCGCCGATTATCAGGACGCTTTTTATATCTTTGCGTTTCGGCATACGCTAAAACTTGTAGATATCCCGCACTTTAATCTGACGGGAACGGCGCCATTTAACGTGCATCGCCTGCAGGCTTATGAAGAAGTCCGGTTTTATGCCGCTTTTTTTCCTTTTTTTCAGTTCGGCCATAATGGGTTTGTAGGCGAGCTTCGGGTGCAGGGAATAAGTGTGAAAAAAACAGCAGCAATCCCCCAGGCAGAGAAGCCTCCTTTCGAGCAGGTCCCCCTTTTCTAGTTTATCTTCAGACGGCAGCTGATAAACTTTGCCGCCCAAAAGGTCTTTTACCTTTATCCTGCCATCGTCGCACGATCTGACCTGAAAGATGGAATGGATATGTTTTCCCACGTTCATGAGGAATACCATCTCTTCGTTGGTAAGCGATTCGCGTTTGGAATCGACGAACTTTTCAAAAACGGTGGAGGTCTCGGCGCCGCCGCTTTTGTGATCGAAAATAAGCCACTCCAGGAAACTGTTCATCCGATGTTCGAAGTCCGGGTCGTCCTCGAAGACCTGTCCCGTTTTCCCAAAGTAGAACTCTCTGCCAATTTTCAACTCCTCCAGGTTGGACTGCCGTATTGCGAACGAATTAAGCTCCTCCAACAGTTGCAGTACTTTTTCGTTTTTTAAACTGTCGTCCGCTGCGGTCTCTTTGTGCCGCGTAAACCATGGTTTCAACTGTTCCTGTCCTTGTTTTCTCGCATGTGTAATACAAACTGATCGAAATGACCGCTGCAGTCCTGCGGCCCGGGAGACGCCTCAGGGTGGTATTGTACAGAAAAAACGGGATGCTTTTTGTGCCTCATTCCTTCGACGCTGCCGTCGTTGAGGCTGTGGTGGGTCAGTTCCAGGTCGTCAGGCATTGATTCCGCGTCCACCGCGAAACCGTGGTTTTGCGACGTTATCCGGACAACCTTCCCGCCCGGCATGTCCATTACCGGGTGGTTTATCCCCCGGTGGCCGAACTTCATTTTGTATGTTTTTGCCCCCAGCGACAGGCATAAAATCTGGTGCCCAAGGCAGATGCCGAATATCGGAAGCCTGCCGACGAGCTTTTTTACCGTCTCCTTTACGTAAGGGACACCGTCCGGGTCGCCGGGACCGTTGGATAGAAAAAGACCGTCGGGCTGTTCGGAAAGAATCTCCTCCGGCGTGGCGTTGGCTGGAAAGACGGTCACTCGGCAGCCCCGTTCGACAAGGTGGCGCAGGATGTTCCTTTTAATTCCGAGGTCCAGCGCCGCCACATGATACTTCGCCTTATGCGGTTCGATTACGCGAATGCCTTTGCCGAGAGTCCAGAGGGAATCGGTAAAAGAGAATTTATCGGGGCTAGTCACCTCCGCCACCATATCGTAACCTTTTGCCTGCGTGACGTTTTGCGCTTTTTTTATCAGCTCGTCCCTGTTTTGGATTTTCGTGGAAATAACGCAGCGCATGGAGCCGCCGCTTCGGATGTGGCGCGTTAACGCCCTGGTATCCACGCCGCATATCGACACGATGCCGTTTTCTTTAAGGTAGCCGTCGAGGCTTTTTTCGCTTCGGAAATTGCTCGCGATTCGGCTTGGCTCCCTGACGACAAAGCCGCTTACACGCACGTTTGCCGATTCCTCGTCCTCGGCGTTAACCCCGGTATTTCCGATAAGCGGCGCGGTCATTATCACGATCTGCCGGTGGTACGAAGGATCGGTAAGTATCTCCTGGTAGCCGCTCATTCCGGTGTTGAACACCGCTTCGCCTTCGGTTTCCCCTTCGGCGCCGAACGATTTCCCTTCAAAGATTTTGCCGTCTTCGAGCGCGAGAATGGCGTTCATAGGTTCGTGGGATTATACACGATGCGCCCGCCCACCATCGTCAGCATGTTTTGCCCTTTCAGTTCCATTCCGGTGAAGCAGCAGTTCTTTCCTTTGCTGACGAACGACTCCGGGTTTACCGTCCACTTTTTTTCCGGATCGAAGATGCAGATATCCGCCACGCAGTTTTTTTGCAGCTTTCCGCCGGGAAGATCGAAGACGGCCGCGGGACGGCAGGTTAAAAGGGCGATTACCTCGGACAGCGTAAGCAGTCCTTCATCGATGAGCCTCAGCGAAAGGCCGAGTGAGGTTTCAAGCCCTACGACTCCGAAAGGGGCGATGTCCAGTTCCAGCTCTTTTTCCCATGCGGCATGGGGTGCGTGGTCCGTGGCGATGGCGTCTATCGTTCCGTCCTTGAGCGCCTGCTTGATTGCGGCCAGATCTTCCCCGCCTCGCAAAGGGGGGTTCATTTTAAAGTTGGGATCGAACGTCTCCAGTTTCCGGTCGGTAAGCGTAAAGTGGTGGGGTGTTACTTCGCAGGTAATCTTTGTGCCGTCCGCTTTTGCCTTGCGGACGGCTTCCACCGCGCCTTTTGTCGATATATGCGCGATGTGCACCGGATGTCCGCAGTATTTGGCGATATTGATATCTCTTTCAACGATAACGTCTTCCGCAACGGACGGGATACCTTTTATGCCGTACTGCGCCGATACAGCGCCTTCGTTTATTATTCCGCCTTCCACCAGGAAATCGTCCTCGCAATGTTCAACTACCGTAAGCCCGAACATGGAGCCGTATTCGACTGCGTTTTTCAAAAGGGACGCATTGCTTACCACTCTGCCGTCGTCTGAAAGGGCCACCGCGCCCGCCTGTTTCATTTCACCAATTTCCGCAAGCTCTTCACCGGCCATCTGTTTGGTGACGGCCCCTATCGGGTATACGCGCGCCGCGCCCGCGCTTTCCGCCTTTTCCAATATGTAACGGGTAACGGAGCCGTTGTCGTTCACCGGATTTGTATTCGCCATACAGCAGACGGCACTGAACCCGCCCGCCGCGGCCGCCCTGGCGCCGGACTCTATATCCTCCTTGTATTCGTAGCCCGGTTCGCGCAGATGGACGTGCAGGTCTATAAATCCGGGCGCTATAAACAACCCCGAAGCATCTATAACGCGGGCGGAGTTTTCCTTTATGCTCTTTTCGATTTTCACGATTACGCCGTTATCCACCAGCAGGTCGCTCTTTTCGTCGAGTCCCGATGCGGGGTCAATCACGCGGCCGTTTTTTAAAACGATTTTTTCGCTCATTCCTCGGCTCCCCCGCACATAAGGTAAAGTACGGCCATTCGCATGGCGACGCCGTGCGTAACCTGATAGAGAATTACGGAATACGGCCCGTCGGCGACCTCAGGCGATATTTCGACCCCCCGGTTTATAGGGCCGGGGTGCATGATTATCACGCCGGGTTTGGCAAGTTTTACTATCTCTTTGGTGATTCCGAAATGTATGGAGTACTCACGCAGGGACGGCAAAAGTCCGGCGGCCATCCGTTCGCTTTGCAGTCTCAGCATCATGATGACGTCGGCGTCCTTGACCGCTTCCCGGATATCCAGTGTTACGCGCGCGTCGAATGTCTCGCGGTCATGCGGCAACAAGGTGGGAGGCGCGCAGAGCGTGACGTCCGCTCCCAGCGTGTGAAGAGCCCTTATATCCGAGCGTGCGACGCGCGAGTGCAGTATGTCGCCTATTATCGAAACTTTCAGCGATTTAAAAGATTCCTTTTTGTCGGCTATCGTCATCAGGTCCAAAAGAGCCTGCGTCGGATGCGCGTGCGCGCCGTCGCCCGCGTTAATTACCGGGCACCCGGCGATTTTAGATGCGTACAGCGCTGCTCCCGGTGCGGAGTGCCGTATCACAAGCGCGTCCGGTTTCATTGCCGAGATGTTCAGTATCGTATCCTTGAACGTCTCTCCCTTCACAATGCTGGAGCCGGAGGCGGAGACGTTTATCACATCAGCAGACAGCCGCTTGCCCGCTATCTCGAAAGAGGTGCGGGTGCGTGTGCTCGGCTCCATGAACAGGTTGACCACCGTTTTACCCCGCAGTGTCGGTACCTTTTTAATCTTTCGTTCGGAGATTTCCTTAAACCTCTGGCCGGTGTTTATAAGCCCCATGATTTCATCGGCGGTGAGGTCCGTTATCCGTATAAGGTGCCGACCAGCGAATTTGAACTGTACCTCTTCGGTCACTGTCCACCCTCAATTAACACAACGGAGTCCTGCCCGTCCGTCTCGCTTACCTTTACATGGACGCGCTGGCTGCGGCTTGTCGGGATGTTTTTTCCGACATAGTCCGGCCTTATCGGAAGTTCCCTGTGCCCGCGGTCCAGCAGTACGGCAAGCTGTATCCTGGCGGGACGGCCGATGTCTATCAGGTGGTCGATGGCGGCGCGGATGGAACGTCCCGTATACAGTACGTCGTCCACCAGTACTACCGTTTTGCCGGGGAGCTCGAACGGGATGTCGGTTTTTGCGGCCTGAAGGTTCGGCCCTTTTTCGCCGATATCGTCGCGGTAAAAAGTGACGTCCAGGCTCCCGACGGGGACCTCCGCGCCGTTTATTTTTTTCAGTTCGGCGGAGATTCTTTCCGCAAGCGTCCTGCCGCGCGTGATTATGCCGACTATCACGAGAGTTGACGGGTCGGGATTTTTTTCCATGATTTCGTGCGCCATACGTGTTATGGCGCGCTTCATGTCGTCACCGCTAAGGACGACGCTGTCCGAATGAGCGCTCATAGTGGTAATCCCGACCGGATGGGCTTGATAGAGTTTGAAATGGCGCGCAAGTTCGTTTAACTCCTTTTGCGGGCCTCACGGGACCCTTTTAAAAAGGTTCACTATGTTCGATTCGTAAGCTTACCATCGTTTATATTTACTTGCAATAGCGATTTGAAGGAGTGTGTAATAATATATGCCATTTCTGTGGCGGCATATATTGCTGAATATATGTATGTTACGTCTTTATAGCCATGTATGTTACAATCATTTCTTCTATGGGGAAAGACGTGGGAATCAAAGACGGCAAGGCCGGCATTTCATCCGATGTAAACGGCGCGATTAACAGAATTTCATTCGCCGTGCATAACGGCCGCACATTTGACGACATATTCGAGATCATCTTCGATCAGCTAAAACTCATTATCCCCTACGACCGTATCGGCCTGTCAACATTGGATGAATCGGGTGAAACTCTTAAGGTGGTGAAGGTAAAATCCGCAAGACCCATCGGCCTTGACAAGGGTTTTACGTGCTCCATCAAGCTGACGTCGCTTGGCGAGCTTTTGGAAAGCCGCGACAAGAGGGTGATAAGCGATCTTGCGGAATATGTAAAACGCACCGGTCACGAGACCAACTATAATAAAATGCTTCTTGACGAAGGCATCCGCTCCAGTCTGGCCATCCCGCTTTTCGTCGCGGGAAGACCTACCGGTATCATGTTTTTTTCTTCCAAGGAACCGAACGTCTATACGCGCGAATATCTGGGCGAGCACTTCGACGTTTTGGAGCAGTTCGTTGAATCAATAAAGGACCACCTTGCGGTTGCGCTGGAAAAAGGGATGATAATAGCTCGGCTGGAGGAGACGAACCGTCAGCTCAAGGAGTTGAACGCCATGAAGGACGAGTTCCTGTCCATCGCCTCGCACGACCTGCGTTCGCCCCTTACATCGATAATCCTGTTCGGCAGGAGCATGCAAAAGGAAAGCGGCGGTACGTTAACCGATTGGCAAAAACGGTCGCTTGAAATTATGACGCGCTCCGCCGAGCACCTGCTTACGCTTGTGGACGATATCCTGAACGTGGCGAAGATGAACAGCGGCAGAATGTTTATTGAAAAAGAGCCCACGGATATAAAAGCGGTTTTAAACGAGAGCATTGCGGCCATGGTTTTTAACGCGCAGAACAAAAATATCGACATTAAACGCGAATCCGATTTCGAAAAACTGGAGATGATGGTAGACCGCTCCAAGATGTTCCAGGTGTTCAACAACCTTATCGGCAACGCGATAAAATTTTCGCCGGAGGGCGGGAGCATTCATATTTCGGAACGGGTTGACGGCAATAATTATCGCTTCGAGATAGAGGACCACGGCCAGGGTATCGCGAAAGAAGAGTGTGACAACATATTCGAAAAGTTTACGCAGGTCGGTACGTATTCCGCCGCAAAAAAGGAAGGCTCGGGACTGGGCCTTATGATCTGCAAGAAAATTGTGGAACTGCACGGCGGCGGCATTGGGGTTGACAGCGAACCGGGCAAAGGTTCCATGTTTTATTTCACTTTGCCGGTAGAGAAGGTTGGTGATTAGGCCAGAGGTAAAAGACAGACTGCGCTCCGCCAAAAAAGTCGCGGTTTTAACGGGCGCGGGCGTTTCGGCCGAAAGCGGCGTTCCGACGTTTCGCGGCGAAAAAGGACTTTGGAAAAATTTCCGCGCGGAGGAGCTGGCGACGCCGCAGGCTTTCCACCGGGACCCGAAACTTGTCTGGGAATGGTACGATTGGCGGCGCGGCCTCATTGCGGACATTAAACCTAATCCCGGACACTTCGCGCTTGCCGATCTGGAAAAAAGATACGACGACTTCACCCTGATAACGCAAAACGTGGACGGACTACATGAACTTGCCGGAAGTAAAAACATGGTAGAACTGCACGGCAACGTCTGGAAAGTCAGGTGCACGGTTGAAGGCACGGTATCGGACAATCACGAGGCCCCTCTTGGTGAGCTGCCGCCGCTTTGCGAATGCGGGGCGATGCTGAGGCCGCATATCGTCTGGTTCGGCGAATCGCTGGAACCGGATGTATTGCGGAAGGCCTTCGACGCGAGCCGCGCGTGCGAAGTATTTATAGTGGCCGGAACGTCGGCGGTCGTTCAACCTGCGGCGTCGCTGGCGGGGCTTGCAGCGGACGGGGGGGCTTTCGTCATAGAGGTGAACCCGGACAAGACTCCGATAACCGATTTGGTCTCCGCGCATCTGCAAGGCAAGTCCGGCGAAGTCCTGCCGCTCCTGCTGGAAGAGTAACCCGTAAAGAAAATTCACCGCAAAGGACGCAGAGGACGCAAAGAGATAAAAAGTCAAAGAAACTTTTTCTTTTACTTCGCGTATCTTGTGCTCTCTGCGGATTTCGTTCTCTACAGGCAAAGCGCCTATAGTACAAAAAAGTTTTTTCTTGCTCTGCCTCCTTGGCGTCCTCTGCGGTTAACTTGTGGTTGGTTACAGGGCGGTGCGGGAAAGGACCTGTCGCAGTTCGCGTTTTATCCAATCGATGTTGTCCGGGTCGGTAATCTTTTTTCCACCTTTTTCGGTTACATAAAAAGTATCCATCGCTCGGTGTCCCTCCGTCGATATATGGGCGGAGACGATATCGATACCGGCAAGACCGAGCGTGCGCGTGATGTCGTATAAGAGTCCCATCCGGTCGCGCGCAGTTGTCTCTATTACCGTATGTTCCAAGGATACGTCGTTAAGCACACGTACGATTGCGTTTATATACGGCAGGTTTTTCGGTGTGACCATTAGCTTTTTACGGCTTTGCATCAGCTCTTCAACCCTTTTTTCGCCGCCGACGACTTTATTAATCTCCTTTTCCACACGCAGCCAGAAATGTTTATCGGTTATCGGTTTGCCGTCCGGCCCGTTTACCTTGAAAAAGTCGACCGCCACGCCGTCCTTATGCGTAAGTATCTTTGCGTCGAGTATGTCGACGTTTTTCGAAGCCAGTATGCCCACCAGTTCATGGAGAAGGCCGAGCTTGTCCCGCGCCATAACAGTGAGACTTCCCGCCCCGCTGCCGGGCGGCAGCGCATGATGGACGGCCGCCGGCCCGCCGCCTTTGTATCTTTTAAAAAGCGCGGCGTCTTTTTCCATCTCTTCGTGTGAGCGCAGATGGAGGTATCTGTCCGGCATCCCGTTTATAAATCCCCTGAGTTTATCGTCGACCTTTTCACGGAGGATGGTTTTTCCCGGCCCGGCGAGTTTCATCGGGTCTTCGCCGCGGAAAACAGCCGCCGCCTTCGTGTGGAGCTCTTTTAAAAGGTCGGCTTTCCACGAGTTCCATACTCCCGGCCCGACGGCCGACATGTCGGCGAATGTAAGCAGGTAAAGGCGCTTGGCGGTCTCTTCGCCGCCCACCTGGTCGCAGTACTCTTTGATGGTGCTTTCGCTGTGCATGTCTCTTCTCTGCGAGATCCTGCTCATGAGAAGATGTATTTTCACGAGCCTTCGGACGGTTTCCGTTTCATCGCGGTCGTAGCCGATTTTTTGCACGATTGCCGGGTCTATCTCCTCGTGGCTTTCGTGATTACCGCTCCCCTTTCCGATGTCGTGCAGAATAAGCGTAAGCCTTAAGAGGTCCTTCCTTTCTTCCTGTTCGTAGAGTAGTCTCAAAAGACTGCATTCGGAACTGTCGTTTCGCTTCAGGTTATCCAGTTCCCGTATGGCGAGGAAGGAGTGGTCGTCCACCGTGAACTTATGGTAGAGGTCGAACGGCGTCATGTAACGTATCGCATGGAACTCCGGAATGACGGTTGTCAGGATTTTGCCGTCCCGCATGAAGCGCAGAAGTTCGACGGGGTCCGGCATGCGCAGCAGTTCGCGGAAACCCGCAAGGGCGTCTTCGAAGCTGTCCGGTTTTTCCATTTTCCACATCTGTCCGATCTCGTTGAACATTCTGCGCAGACCCGGCGAAGGCCTTAGCGCTTTTTCACCCATCAGCCGCAAAATTTCGATTACCTTTTTAGGGGACCTGCCGAGCTCCCGCGGAGTAAGCCCTTTTACGTATATCTCTTCCGGCCCGGCGAATACCGACGGCGCCAGTTCCGGGTGGCGGCGCAGACGCTTAAAAATATGTTTTATCGTGGGGCGGTAGCGCGCCGCCTGATCGGTTATCGACTGGCCGAATCTATATATCGAGTCCGCCGCGCGGTAGTATGTCCGCATCATCTCCACCACCGCCTCGTCCCTGTCGCCGCCGTAACCGAGCCGTTTTGCGACGCCCGGCTGAAGGCCGTAATCGAGAGTGTCGTGGGGGCCACGTGAGTGGAAATGCAGATCGTTTCTTATCCTCAGCATAAAATCGATGGAGTGGGTCAGCTCCTCGGCTTCGGATTTTTGAAGGAGACCGCGCTCCGTCATCCCGGTTATTGCGGCGACGTCATATCTAGCCGTCGCCATCCAGCGAGCGGTGTGGTAATCACGCAGTCCACCGGGCGATTCCTTAATATCCGGTTCGGTCAGGAACAGCGTGTTGTGAAACCTGTTGTGTCTCTGTTCGGTCTCCAGCCGTTTTTCCCTGAGATACATGTCCGGCCTTTTTCCGTTAATCTTTGCCTTGAAACGATGATTGAACAGATCGAACATCTCGCGGCTGCCGAGCAGGAACCTCGATTCCATCATGCTGGTTCGGCTTACCGTGTCGTGAGCGGCAATCTCCAGGCAGTTCGCGATTGTCCGCGTGGAGTGACCGACCTTGAAGCCGATGTCCCATAAAGCCGGTATCAGACGCGCCGGAAGCGAACTGCCGCTTTTCTCCACCTCTATTTCATAAAGGAATAACAGGTCGATATCCGAATAGGGGTTTAGCTCCACCCTTCCGTATCCGCCCAGAGCCACCAGCGCGAAATTGGCACCGGCTCCCGGCGAGCTGTCGCCCACGGAACCGGACATCGCGGTAATCCGTTCATCCACGTATTTGGTCCAGCTTTGCGATATCTCCATGCCGCCCGCACCTGCAAGGTGGCGCCGCATCAGGCCGTCACGCGCGGCCTGTATCTCCTGGGAATGTTTTTTCAGTTTCGTCACAACAACGGTTCAAATGGAACAAGCGTCGGATTAAAGACCATCTCTTTGCCGTCGCGCAAAATGTTTAGCCGAACCTTTGCGCCTGCATGCATTGATAGAACGGTTTTTTTGACCTGCACGGGGGAGAGCACATGTTTCCCGTTTATCTTCGTTATCAGGTCGCCCGGCTTTACGCCCGCCAGATCCGCCGGCATTCCCTTTTGTACCTGACGTACCAGTACGCCGTCGTCTCTATCCATCTTTAGGGCGCTCGCAAGTTCACCCGTAAGTTTCTGGAGCCCTATGCCGAGCATGCCGCGCTCTACCCGTTTACCCGCGGCGAGAAGAGGAAGGATATCGCTTGCCATGTTTGACGGGACGGCGAAACCGAGACCAGCTCCCGTGGCGTATATGGCGCTGTTTATGCCCATCACTTCCCCGTCCATGTTTATAAGCGGGCCGCCGCTGTTTCCGGGATTTATGGCGGCATCGGTTTGAATAAAATCTTCCAGTTCCACTATCCCGATATCGTCCCTTTTTAACGCGCTTACGACACCGGCCGTGAAAGTGCTTCCCAGGCTGTACGGATTGCCGATTGCCAGTACCCATTCGCCTACCTGCAGACTGTCCGAGTCGCCCAGTTTTAGCGGTGTGTTGTTGTAGTGCGGCCTTATCTTGATCATTGCGATATCCGTCAGCGGGTCGCCGCCGAGCACGGCCGCTTCGATCTCCTCGGAGCCGAGTTTTACCAGGACGCGGTCGGCATTTTGAACGACGTGGTAGTTGGTCAGCATATGCCCGCGCTTGTTGATAAGAAAACCCGAACCGGTGTTCCGTACGCGGTAGTGAACGAACATCCGCGTAGAAAAATACCGCCGCACCGCCTGCCACAGGCCCAGGCCGGAGCTGCGCAGTAAAGAAAAAGAGGGCGGCTCCTCCGCTTCCAGCGAGTAGACATACCCGACGGCGGGTATCGCGTTCTTCGCTATTTCGCGGAACCTTGACTGTGTGTCGAATGCAATTGACGGCCGCTGGTGTTGTGAACCGGCGTTTTTAACTGAACGGACATCAGTAGTGACGGTATTCGTCTGGACGGTGGGCGTCTGGACTGTATCCGTTGCATCGCACGAAAATGCAAGGAGCAGCGGCAGCATCGCCAGTGCGAAGATGTAACGCTTAATCATGAAATAGGTTTCCTTGCCGTTATCAGGTCGCAGATGCCGAAACTAAGCTCCGTTACGCTAACGTCTATAAACCCCGCGTCTTCAAGGATGGCCGCCAAATCCTTCCCTTTAGGGAACTCCTTAACGGAGTCCGGCAGGTAGTTGTACGCTGATCGGTTGCCCGAGATGAAACTGCCGACCAGCGGAAGGATTTTGTGGAAATAGGGAAGATACAGTTTCCTTATCAGCCTGTTCTCCGGCGTGGCGAACTCCAGTATCGCCGTCCGGCCGCCCGGCTTCAGCACCCTTACCATCTCCGTCAGCCCTTTATTAAGGTCGTGGAAATTTCTTATGCCGAAGGCGCATGTTATTCCGTCGAAGCTGTTTTCGCGAAACGCCAGCTCCAGCGCGTCGCCCTGTCCGTGCATGACAGGTTTCCCCGCCGTTTTACGCGCCCCGATTGCCAGCATTTCAAGGCTGAAGTCCGTGGCGACAACCTTTGCGCCGCTGCTTTGCCGCGCGATCTCGATCGCCATATCGCCGGTTCCGGCGGCAACGTCGAGGTAGAGTCCGCCGTTCGGCGATAGCTCGCGCACCGCGCGTCTGCGCCACTTGCGGTCTATGCCCGCGCTAAGCAATCGGTTCA
>JBHHVT010000009.1:0-22909 GCA_046754425.1 Nitrospinota bacterium
ACCCGCCATTTAATCCTCCATTTCCCTTATATTTTTCATGGTAGTTTATTCATTCTCAGTTATATAATCAATATAGAATCACAAACCTCTTAAGTGTTTCAAACTAATGGTACATTAACCGGCGAGTCTGCCGGAACTATTACAAACAGGCGTTGTCCATCAGGATTTCCCGGCCGGCCGGCTTTCTTTTTCCTTGTCAGGATTTAAGTCGTTGTTGATAGTATTGTCTATATCGTCCATACCATCCTTAATACCCGACATGGCTTTTTGAAATTCTCTGTAACCCCTGCCGAGCGACTTGGCCATCTCCGGCAGTTTTTTCGGTCCGATCACAATCAAAGCTACAATCAGAATTATTACCAGTTCCGGCATTCCTATTCCGAACATATATGTATTGTAAGTCGGAATGTCTAATAGTCAACATTTAGGTTCCGTCGAATTAGTTTCTGTTATGGATGGGTAGGGTTTTTTGGCCCAGTATTAAGCGTTTGTTTCGGTTTTAGCTTTTTCTTTCGTTTCGCCGTTAGGGGCCTGTTTTTTCTTTTCATCCGCTTCCGGATTTTTAAACGACTTGGTGAAGTTCTTGATCCCCTCGCCGAGACCGGACCCCAGTTCTGGAATTTTCTTTGCCCCGAACAGTATCAGGATAATCAGAAAAATTATCAGTAGTTCGCTTATACCAAATCCAAACATACTCTAATGCTATGGTACTTTTATAAGTAAATCAAGTATTGGTTGAAGGGTCTGCCTTGTCTCACGGTTTTTCCCTGACACGTTCTAACTGAAAACTCCCACTTTTGGGCTATGTGCGTCAAGCAGTTATAATTGATAATCGTATGGGTAGTGAAATCGCAATAAACGTAAGGCCTTACGAAACACGTGTAGCGTTGCTGGAGGACCGCAACCTCAGCGAGCTCTTTATAGAAAGATCTAAAGAGAAGGGACTTACGGGCAATATCTATCGTGGCAGGGTTACAAAAGTCCTTCCCGGTATGCAGGTGGCCTTTGTGGACATAGGGTTGGAGCGTTCCGGTTTCCTGCACCAATCGGATATCAACCTCAGTGATTACGGCATTATGCCGGATTTTGAAAAGTCGGCCTCGGAGGTGGACGATACTGAGGAGATGCTTTTTGACTCGTACGGTCAAAACGGCGGAATTTCGGGCGAACCGCCACCCATTGAGGAACTGCTTGAGGAAGGGCAGGAGATTATGGCCCAGGTTGTAAAAGAACCGATAGGCAACAAGGGAACGCGCATAAGTTCGTATATAACCCTCCCCGGCAGATACCTGGTATACATGCCGATGGTAAATCAGATTGGCGTGTCGCGCCGTATTCACGATATCGAAGAGAGGGAAAGACTTAAATTCGAGGTATCCCAGCTTCGAGAGACCGGCAAGGGGTACATAATACGTACCGCCGCGGAGACGGTGTCCCGCGAAGAACTTAAAAGGGATATAGATTTTCTGGACAAGGTCTGGGAGCGTATACTTGCCAAAAATGAACGAGTCAGCGCGCCTTCCCTTATAAATAGGGACCTCGATATCATTCTACGCGCCGTAAGGGATCTGACACCGCGAGAGGTGGATCGTATCGTCATCGATTCCGAGGAGGACTACGAACGCTGTGTTGAGTTTATAAATACCTTTATCGGGGAACCCAGGCCGAATATAGAGATGTACCATGGCTCAGAGCCAATTTTCGATTCGTTCGGACTTGAGTTGGAAATAGAGCGGGCGCTGGGACGAAAGGTCTGGCTTAAGTCCGGCGGATATATAGCCATCGACCAGACGGAGGCGCTTACCGCCATCGATGTTAATA
This sequence comes from Nitrospinota bacterium, assembly GCA_046754425.1. GTDB lineage: Bacteria > Nitrospinota_A > UBA7883 > JACRGQ01 > JACRGQ01 > JBHHVT01. Next base: position 1,822 of record JBHHVT010000009.1, read on the forward strand.
CGGGAAAATTCGTCGGCAAGCGAAGCCAGGAGGAGACAATCCTGAAAACCAATCTGGAGGCGGTAAAAGAACTTGTTTATCAGATAAAACTTCGCAACATAGGCGGCCTTATCATCATAGATTTCATCGATATGGAAAAGGAGCAGAGCAAGGAACAGGTTTACAAGGCATTGGAGCAGATGCTTCGCACCGACCGCTCAAGGAGCAACATCTTGCGCGTATCGGAGTTCGGACTTGTGGAAATGACGCGTAAAAGAACCAGGGAAAATCTGAGCCAGTCTCTTAATCAGACGTGCCATTACTGCGAAGGAAAAGGAGTTATAAAATCCCGCCAGACAATCTGTTACGAAATTTTTCGTGAAATTGAACGATGCACCCTAAGGTATCCGACATCCAAAAAATTGCAGTTGGAAGTATCGCCGCGGATAGCCGATGCGCTTTACGAAGAAGAGAACCAGTTTCTGGAAGAGTTGGAAACCATTCAAAACTATAACATCAGGATAAAACCGGTAACCGGTTTTTCCGACGAGCAGTTTGAAGTATCCATCATTGATGCCTGATATATCAGTTTAATGTAACAGGATTATATTATGCAAGAACGCGGCGGCGGCCGCTCCTAATAGTGCCGGTATATATTTTGCGTCTTTTTCCGGTTTTGCCAGCGACTTTGTCAGTTGTGCGGTGAGAATAGGTGTTACGCCGGCCAATAAAACTATAAGAATCGCCTCGGACGGGATGAAGTTAAACAATGACGCGCATATGGCCATAAGAGAGGCGCCAACGGAGCCTGTAATAAAGTTTTTCACTCCGGTTATACCTCCCGACTGTTTCTCCGATATTGCAGGGAACCATTGCATGAACGCCGCCGCGCTCAGAGAGCCCGCAAAGGCAAGATAAAAAAGAAAAGGATCCTCCCATCCCACGGAAACGGCCGCAAGCAAAATGGATGGCAGCGCCCTGGCCGAAAACAGGCCCGGTTTATTCATCAATCGCAGGTTGTCGGGTCGTTTGTTTATCTTGTCCCCTGTTTCACATATGATCAGGAAGACTATAAAAAAGGCGAATCCGGAAGTATCGAGAGCAAAATACACGATGGTCCCGTAAAGGGCGAAAGCCGGAACGGCCGTTTTGCCAATCAGGGAAACCTTGTACAGCAGGAACGCGCAAACGCCGGCGACGGCGGCGGATAACAGCAGTGGTTTACCGTAAAGCATGTATATCGGGTTGAAACCGAAAATCCCCGCCAACAAGGTTACGGCCGCCAGTTCCGGAAGCGGCGCCGCAACTTCGGACCGCAGACGGCGGCTTACAAATGCCGCGACAGCCAATAGAACGGCCGCGAAACCGAGCGACAGCCATAAGGTAAGAGTGCCTCCAGACGCCCAGATTATCAATATGGATGCGACAACAAAACTTGCCGCCGCTTGTGCGAAAACCGACCGGGCGGAAGGCGCGGTACCGATGGAATTACCTCCCAAGAGCGGCAGGTTCAATGATGTTTCTCGCACTAACCATGTCCCCCAGGCGGCCGCGGCAAATGCCGGCTGGCTTTTACAGACAATAACAATGAGAAAAAATACAAATGCCGTCCAAAAGAGATCGGAGGCTTTTTCGGATAGAGAAGTTGCGGCTACGGATAGTATTCCTATCGCCGCCGCAGCCGCACCGGTGGCCATTAGTAAATCGCCGTATTGCAAATACCTTACGAGAAAAGCCGGCGCAATCGCCAGGAGCAGAAGCAGCCCTTTAGTCGTAATCCCGTTTCCATCTACCGGGATGTTAGCAGACAACTGTTTCCCGCAATCCGTCATATGCCAGCCATACATTATCAGGCAGCTCCGCGTTTTGATTTTCGTGGCGAATGCTGTGGTTTAGATGCGTAATATAAGTTTTTTCCGCGCCGACAGTACGCGAGAGCTTCACTGCCTGGTCAATATTGAAATGAGTGGGGTGGCGCTTCGTCTGCACGGCGCCTATCACGAGCAACGATAACCGTTGCATTTTTTCGAGTGTGGAGTCTGGGACCAAATTACAATCGGTCAGGTAGGCAATACTGCCTATCCTGTAACCATAGATATCCATTTCGCCGTGCCTGGCGGCAAGCGGGACTATCTTCCGCCCAAAGATGGTGAAATCGCCTTCCATAGGTTCAAGCGTGATTTTCGGTATCGCGCTCAACTGCACTTCGTCACTGAAAATGTAGTCGAACATGGTCCTTATCCGCGACAGGGTATAAGGCGAGCCGTAACACGGTATGGAGTTCTTTTGTAAAAAATTGAAGCTCCGGAGTTCGTCTATGCCGTGAATGTGGTCGGCATGCGGATGAGTAAAAAGTACGGAATCTATATGGTTGAGTGCCGCATTTAACGACTGCTGCCTCAGGTCGGTGGATGTATCGACTAAAACGTTTCGGATATCGGAACCCTCAAGCCAGCTTATCAAAGCCGAAGCCCGCGTCCGCCTGTCCCTCGGATCGTCGGAACTGCATGTATCGCAGTCACAGCCTATCATCGGTACGCCGGTGGAAGTGCCGGAGCCCAGCACGAGCAGTGAAATTTCATTCGTATTCACTTTTTGCCCCTGTATACAGGAGCAAAATCCTGTTTGATTTTCAACTGGTCAAAGACGCGTCCCGTTATAAAGGCGGCGAGATCCGCCATGGACGACGGCCTGTGAGTGAAGGCCGGCATGGCGGGTAGTATGGTTGCGCCCGCCCGGCTGAGTTTAAGCATATTTTCGAGGTGGATTTGGGAAAGTGGTGTTTCACGCGGCACAAGTACAAGCGGCCTGCGCTCTTTAAGGGTTACGTCAGCGGCCCTGCTGACGAGGTCGCTGGAATAGCCGCCGGCTATCCTTCCGAGTCCGCCCATGCTGCACGGCGCTATCACCATTCCACCGGTAATAAATGAACCGCTGGCAATGTCGGCCTCCATTTCCGAGTTATCGTATATTTTTGCGTTTTGTCTGTTGAAATAATCCGGTTTTATACCCAGCTCGTCAGCCAGTATCTTTTCAGCCGTGGCGGTAATAACAAGACGAATATCCGCTCCGGTTTTAACAAGCCTGTCAAAAATATCCACTCCGTAAAGCGCTCCGGATGCGCCCGATATTGCCAGGACAATAGGCGATTTAAACAAGTGATTGTTCTAAAGGATATAAAAGACCGCCGTACCCGCCAACAGCGCCGGTGCAGAGACTGTCTGTAGTGGTTTTTTCATTCGCAAAGTATAACACGGTCGGCTGTGCCGACGGACAGCTACGGCAGAGCCGTGAAATTACCTTTACAGGTAGTTATCAAGCGGCTGCTTGCACCTGCGCTAGCAAATCGCCCCTGCCTGCAAGGCGGATTCGCTTTTCAAGGCAACTAGCCTTAAAATTGACTGCCAATGAAATGGATTAAAAAAGGTGCTATCGGCTTCTTGGTTCTGGCCGCTCTATATTTCGGCGCGATTGAATTGATAAAAAGGCAGTTTGAGCCGGAAGTCTTCCGGCAAAAACTTGTTGAGTATGTGCAAAGTGAGTTCAACGCAAAACTTGATATTTTCACTATTCAAACGGCTCCATTTTCGCGGTTTGGCCTGATTGCCCGTGCAGTTAAACTGGATGGGGCCGGGATGCATTTCTCAGTCGAAAAGGCCACCTTTACAGTTTCTCCATTGTCGCTCCTGTTCGGGAAGGTTGTTATTACCGATCTGAGTTTGGAAAAACCGATGGCGCTTTTGCGCAGGTTCAAAACGGGCAGGTGGAATATTGAAAAACTTCTTAAGGCGACCGGAAAACGAAACGGACCGACTGCCGTGCTGTTAAAAAAAGTATTTGTTACAAGGGGCGGCGTTACGGTTATTGATGAACATGTTAACGGCAGCCCGGCTGTGTACAGGTTTTCCCTCGTAGACCTGGTATTTCGGTCGAAATGGCTTTATCCGTCATCGAACATGTTGCTGTCTGCCAGAATGGAGAGCAAACAGGAACCTTCCACGTTGATGATAAAACTTTATTCCGGCTCGGCCTTTCCGTTCCGAAACTGGTTGGAGTCACAGCTTGACGGCAAGATAAACCTGCAATCGGTTAAACCCGGAGAACTTCAACACTACATAGGCCGCTATTTCCCAAAGGAAATTCTCAATAAAAAGTTGAACTTTAACTTGGAATTCAAAGGTGTTCCATCAAAAAGCATTAAGTTCGATACTGAACTTCTATTTCGACCAAGTGATGTCGAAGCGGGCGGATTGATAAGTACAAAAGCTCACAAAGGGTACAGGCGCATCGAGGCCAGCGGCAATCTAAGTCCCGATAATATTGCGATTGAACGCGTTTCAATAGTATTACCGGAGATAACCGTTAAAGGCGATATGGACGTCAACCATTATCTGGCTGAAGATCCGGAAGTACAGTTTCGCTTCCATACGTCGTTTGCGGATATCTCAAGGCTTAAGGCGCTTGTACCGCCCGCTTATCGGGCCGAGCCGATGATAAGGTTTATGGAGCAAAACATCGAGCGCGGCCTGTTCCGCCTGACGGAAGCTTCCTTTGCGGGTCCTTATAGCCGTTTTCTAAATCTTGACGACCCGGACAACCTCGGCATGTTGTCGGGCAAAATGGAGGTGAAGGATTTTACCCTTAGGCTTGAAACATTCGACCATCCCGTTGAGCATGTAAACGGGATAATACTGTTAAAACCGGGTGAGTTGACCTTTTCCGGCATTAGCGCGGATTACGGACCAAACCGCCTGAAAAATATAACGGGCGATATCCTTAATATTCACAGCGAACCTTTGCTGAGAGCAATCATAGATGCGGATCTCGACCTTGATGATTTTCAAAAAGAGCTGCTCGCTAATATCGGCTCACCGAACCTTTTGGCGGTTTTTAAACCGGTTAAGAATTTAGGCGGAAAAATAGGTTTTAATTTCAACATTGCCGTCGACTTGCACCGGCAGTTGATAAAAGAGTTCGACGGTGTGATCTCACTTCAAGAATGCGAATTCTCACACGAATATTTTCACCTGCCTGTAAGAGGCCTGAACGGTTCATTAAGGGTAAACAGGTCGAACATTTACGTACAGGATGTGACCTGGTCTACAGGTTCCAGCGTCTTTAATATAAATGGCAGGATAAAGGACTATTCTTCATCTGAATACTATATAAAATTTTCCTTCGATGTTAACGGCGAGCTTTCCGAATTTGCTAAAAGCAGGTTTTATACAATTCCGTTTATGGAGGATTATAAAGGCAGGGTAAACGCGAAACTGAATCTGGAAGGCGACTTTTTTGAAATGAAATTTTCCCAAAAGGCGGATTTTACGAATGCGGAGTTCGGAATCCACGGCCTGAAAAAAATGAAGGGCATACCATCCCGCCAAAGGCTTACGGGAAGTATCTACAAAGGAAGACGGATGCGGATTGAGTACGGTGAAGCAAACATTGGCAAGCTCGTGCTGTCGCTTACGGGCGATGTGGAGAATATTATTGGCTTTAACGAATACAAGCTCGCCTTTAAGCTCAAACAGTACGGGCTAAAATATCTGTCGGAGATTATGCCGTCCTTCAGCTCGGAGAATGCATCGGGCAGGCTTTCCGGCGGCGCGTCTATTGACAAATCAGGTGGAAATATTGGTTACAAATATTGGTTCAATACAAAATTCAAAAAACTGGACGTGTCGCCTTTAAGCTCAGTTTCTCCACTCCTCACGAGGATTAACCCCAAAGGCGTTTTTACGGGATGGATAAAGGCGCGGGGTGAAAATGGCAAACCGTTTAGCGGGACAGGGGAGCTGGAAGGCGAGGGAATCGGTTTTAAAACCAAATTAAAGGAGCCGTTCCGCGGCCTGGCTGGTAAAGGAACTCTTAATGGGAATCAATTTAAGATCAGCTATGTCAACGGAATGGTAGGCGATTCGCGTGGAACCGTAGTAGGAATTATAAAGTTGAAGTCGAAACCGAAAACCAAGCTTATGCTTAATCTTTCAGTAAATGCGGAAACGTTAAACCTGTACGATTTCGTTGCCCTTAAAAAGAAAGAAAAAGAGGAAGGCGAGGCGGGCAGGGTCAAAAAAACCAAACCGGTCATCAATGTACATCCGGCATTTCATCTGAATATTCGCTCCGAGAAGGGCTCTATCCATTTTCTGGACTATACCGACCTGACCGCATCATTTAACTATAACGAGCACTTTTTCGATTTTCAGGACTTCAGTTTTGTTTCAAACGAAGGCAGATGGACGGGCAAGGGAACTTTGAATACCAAGGACAAAAAAAATATATTTGAAACGGACATGTCCGTTACCGGGGTGAATTTAAAGACTTTTCTGCCGCTTTTGTGGGAAGGAACGGACAAGCTTACCGGCAAGCTTGACCTAAAAGGCCGGTTTGAAGGCGAAGGATTACCGTGGAGCAAGCTTCGCCACACTTTGGACGGGGAAGCTCGGTTTACGGCCAAAAAGGGTATATTGGCGGAACATCCGGGAGCGGCCGTCATATTTACGATACTGAACGTGGTGCCGATTTTTGAAAAGAGGACAAAAGAGCAAAAGGGCGTCGGCATACCGTACGAAACCATCACAGGCACGATGAAAATAAAAGACGGGGCTGGGCATACAGAAGACACCATGCTCGAAGGAAGCGTTGTGAGAATGTCGGCGGTAGGCGACGTAAGGTTTAACGATGGAACTCTCGATATTCTTTTGGGGGTGAAGCCGTTTACGACAGTCGACAGGATAATTTCTAAAATACCTGTAGCGGGTAAAATCCTGACAGGCAAAGAAAAAAGCCTGATAACTCACTATTATAAAATTACCGGCAAGTTTGAAGATATGAAAACGGAATCTCTGCCGTCGGAATCAATAGGACGGTCAATATTCGGCATAATCAAAAGAATTTTGGACGTTCCCGGGAAGGTTCTATCGGGCGACATTAAGAAGAAAGAAACCGCCAAGCCCAAGCCGAAAGATGAAGGCGGGCAATAACATGGAATGTTCGGATAAGAGTGGAAAAAATGTTATATTCAATAGTAATGTAACCGGATCATTGAACGAAAAAAAGGAGCGAATAGATGGCGGATGAGAATGGCTCATACAATTTGAACGATGACAGTTCCCTGGAGAAATTTGAAGAGGAACTTGTTCGGGAAGAGAAAAAGAAAGCTCGCTCAAACTTTCTGCTGGGAATTCTGGTCCTGCTGATTATAGGGGCGATAGGGTTTTACGGATACACGAGTATATACGCTCCAGGGACTCCGCCCCCGCGCAAACAGGCAGTAAAAGCGGTTAAGCCGCCGCCCCCTGCTCCCGTGCCGCAACCGGTACCGGTGGCTGAACCGGAAACCCCGATGGCGGAACCAACTGTTGAGGAAAAACCGGCCGCTCCCATGTCGGAGATAAAAGAAGAGCCGTTAGTAGTCGAGATGAAAGTTAAAGACCCCGCCGAGCTGGTGGAAATAAAAGAGGTGGAAACTGTTGCACGAACACCAGAGGCCAAGGAGGAAACTCCCAGACCGGAAATGACCGCGTCTGCTTCCGATGGGAAAACATACACGCTTCAGGTTGGATTTTTCAGGATCCCTGGGAATGCTGAAATAATCAGCAAAAGGCTCAGTAATCTCAACCTTCATCCAAGGCTGAAAAGGAGCGACTTTACCGTTCGAAAGGTAAAGGTTTATACGGGCGAGTTTCCTTACAGGGAAACTGCGACAAAAGGAGCTCAAATGCTCGCTAACCAGGGTTTCAACCCGAAGGTTGCGCTTACGGGTCCGGGTAAGTATGAGCTGGAGATGGGCAGCTTCGACAAGGAAGAGCAGGCGGACGGCCTGGTAAGGCAGATTGAGGACAGGAATTTGAAAGTTCGTCTGGAAACCGGCCCGGTGAAAATGAACGCAACGGTGGTCAGGCTGGAAAATATAGACGGCACCCAAAGGCTGGATGAGATAAAGGAAATCCTCAAACGGGAAAATATAGATTTCTTCATTGTGCGCCGCTAACCACTTTGCAAGTGGAGGCATTATGCCCGTGCAGGCGCGACCGGCCTTTTGGTAACTGTGTACAAATTTAATTTCGCGCCATTGGCGTAGTATGCCTCACCGGCACGGTGTGTGATATCATCTACGGTTTCTTATGGATAACATCAGGAATTTTTCGATTATTGCCCATGTGGATCACGGTAAGTCCACACTTGCGGACCGAATCATGGACCTCACCGGGGCCGTGAGCACGCGGGAGAAGAAGGAGCAGCTACTGGACAGGATGGACCTCGAACGCGAACGGGGCATCACTATCAAGGCCCAGGCTATCCACATCGAATATGGCGCGAACGACGGAAGGACGTACATTTTCAACCTTATAGACACACCGGGCCACGTCGATTTTTCCTACGAGGTCTCCCGCAGTCTGAATGCCTGTGAGGGTGTGGTTCTCCTTATAGACGCCACGCAGGGCATAGAGGCGCAAACACTTGCCAACATGCACCTTGCCGTCGAACAAAACCTCGCGGTTATTCCGGTAATAAACAAGATAGATCTTCCCGCGTCGGACCCGGAGATGGTAAAAAAACAGATTGAAGATGTTTTATGTATCGATACATCCGAGACGATACTAACGTCGGCCAAAAGCGGCGAGGGCGTGCCGGAATTGCTGGAAGCGATAGTGCAGAGAATACCGCCGCCGAAAGGCGACCGGAATGCGGAGCTGAAAGCGTCGGTCGTAGACTCCTGGTACGACTCCTACAAGGGAGTGGTGGTGCTTGCGCGCATTTTCGAAGGAGAGCTGTCGGTAAACGAGAAGATAATAATGATGGGCGGCGGGAGGGAGTATTACGTTACTCAGATGGGTGTCTTTACACCGTTCGAGCGGGAGATTAAAACCGCCGCCGCGGGCGACGTTTTCTTTTTTACGGCCGCGATAAAAAGCGTGAGCGATACGAGGGTAGGGGACACAATCACCACCGTTAGCCGTCCGGCCAGCGAACCGCTTCCTGGCTTCAAGGATGCCAAGCCGATGGTTTTTTGCGGCCTGTTTCCGGCTGAAGGCGCAAACTACGACAACCTGCGCGAGGCGCTGGATAAACTGCATTTAAACGACTCATCTTTTCAGTATGAGCCGGAAAGTTCCGCGGCGCTCGGATTCGGTTTCCGTTGCGGATTTTTGGGAACTCTTCACATGGAGATAATTCAGGAACGGCTGGAGCGCGAATTCGACCTGACTCTCATCACAACGTCGCCAACGGTGAGTTACAGGGTGAAGCGGATGGACGGAAGCTACATCGAAATCGACAATCCGTCAAAACTCCCGCGCCAATATGACTACATCGAAGAACCGATGGTTACGGCTACGATAATTACGCCGGATGATTACATAGGTTCCTTTTATAAATTCATCGAGGAAAGACGCGGTTCCCAGGTGAAGATGGAGTACATAGGAGGAAAAAGGGTAATTCTTGTTTACCGCATACCATTGAATGAGGTAGTATTCGACTTTTTCGACAAGCTAAAATCGCTTACGCGCGGATACGCGTCGGTGGACTTTGAAGACGCGGGATACCAGAAGTCGAAACTTGTAAAACTCGACATAATGGTGAACGGAGACGTTGTAGACGCGCTCTGCTTTATAGTGCACAAGGACAAGGCATACGTCTTCGGGCGGGAGACCGTCGAAAAGATGAGGAAGATTATTCCGAGGCAGATGTTCGACGTTGCGCTTCAGGCCGCGATAGGAAGCCGCGTTATCGCGCGCGAATCGGTAAAGGCGCTTCGGAAAAACGTTACGGCCAAGTGTTACGGCGGAGACATTACGCGCAAGAGAAAACTGTTGGAAAAACAAAAAGAGGGTAAAAAACGGATGAAACAGATCGGTAAGGTGGAAATACCGCAAATCGCGTTTCTGGAAGTCTTGAAAAGGTAATTTGATGGAAAAAAAGAAAGGCCTGCTGAGAGAATACGCCGAAGCGCTTTTTCTTGCGCTGCTGCTTGCACTATTCATCAGGACGTTCGTTGTGCAGGCGTTCAGGATACCCTCCGGCTCCATGATCCCGGCGCTTCTGGTGGGCGACCAGATTTTAGTGGACAAGCTGGTTTACAAGTTCCGAAAACCCGAGCGCGGCGACATAATGGTATTTAGATACCCCGAAGACGAAACACGGGACTTTATCAAAAGGCTGATAGGAATGCCGGGCGACAAACTGGAGGTAAAAAACCGAGTTGTTTACATAAACGACAAACCTTTGGACGAAGCCGGCTATGCGTATCATGAATCGCCTATGACGAACAACTTTCATTCGGACGTACGGTATAACTTCGGGCCGATCGAGATACCGAAAAATAAATATTTCATGATGGGCGATAACCGTGAAAACAGCCAGGACAGCCGGTTCTGGGGGCTTCTGGACGAAGACAAGATTATAGGAAGGGCTTTTATAATCTACTGGTCTCGCGACATAAGCCGGACTTTTCCGTTTGCGCTCAGGTGGGACCGTTTCGGCCATTTGATGCAGTAGCCCATTGCATGGGCCGGCAATCTGCTGGCGCAGGTGCCGAGTGCCGCTTGGTAACTATCAAACAGCTATCGTTCACAGCTTTGCGCAATTTGCTGTCCGTCCAGCGGACCAGCCATTGCGGCAAACTGCTCAAGGCTTACCGTTTCCGCCCTAGCTTTCTCATTTACATTTGCGGCGCGAAAGGCTTCTTCAATGCTTTCCGACCGGTAGATGTTTTTTAGATTATTTTTCAATGTACGCCTTTTGTGGGTAAAGGCCGCCCGAACAAGCGGGAAAAGTATTTCAGGTTCGGCATCGACCGGCGGTTTGGTGTGAGGAATAAAACCGAGGACGGCTGAGTCCACCTTGGGTTTGGGTCTGAAAGCCGATGCCGGTACCGTTATAATTTCCTCCATCTTCCAGTGGTACCGGCTTAGTACGGAAAGCGAACCATACGATTTGATACCGGGGTTGGCGGCGATTCGTTTGGCCACTTCCTTTTGGAACATAAGCACCATGCGCGAGATATTTTCTTTGTGCTCGATGCACTGCTTGTATATCTGCACCGATGCGTAGTAGGGGAGGTTCGATACCACCACCAGCGGGCCGGGCAGTTCCGACAGGTTTACGCGCTCGGCTCTCTCTTCCATCAATTCCACGCCCGGGCATTCGGCTATCAGGTATGGGTAGAACTTTTTATCAGGTTCTATAAGCGTAAGGGTCCCGCCTAAACCGATAACGTTCCTGTAAAGCATTCCGGTAAGGGCGCCCCTTCCGGGGCCTATCTCCAGCACGTTTTCCTTTTCTTTAATCCCCACCGCTTCAACTATCCGCGCGCGGATTTCGCTGTCGGCCAGAAAGTGTTGTCCCAGCCTTTGCCGCCCGCTTTTTTTCATACGAAACCCAGTGTTGCAAACGCTTCTTTGCGGTTCAAATTATTAAACGGAGTCCCGCTTATCCGCTCTTCATCCAGTTGATACATATATGCAGCTGGCGGGCCATCTCAATGGCGGGAAAACTGCAACGGCGTCCGTGGCCTGGCAGTATCCACTCGAACCTGTAGACGCCGAGTTTTTCCATGGAGGCTATCTGCGTTTTCCAATCATACCAGCAATGGTTGCGGAAGGCGGATACGTGGTTAAGGTTTCCGCTCCACGCAAGGTGATCGCCGGTGAAGAGAAACTTTTCTTTATAAAGCAGGCATGCGGAACCCTTTGTATGGCCCGGTACTGGTATCGCGAGGAGGTCGTCGTCTATCGCGACCGGTTGAGTGCCATCTATTTTTCTTTCGACATCGTTTGTTTTAGCGGTTATATCATCGGCGTGAAGGATTCTTTCGCACCCGAAATGCTCATGATATTTTTTGTGATCTGCCACGTCGTCCCTGTGTGTTAAAAACATGAACTTGATTCCACCCATCTCTTCCAACCGTTTCACAAGCGGTTTTGCAAAACGAGGAGAATCCACAAGGACGTTTCCTTCTTCCCGCGTTATGAAGTAGCTTGTTGCGCCGAAGGATGAGCTGGCGTGGAATCCGCAGTGATAAACGTTTTTGTCTATACGGAAGGGGTAGAACTTGTAGCCTTCGGCGATACTATCGTTTTCCGCGCCGATGGAATAGGTCGGGCACGCGACCGCCGCCATCAAGGCGCGTTTACGTTCTTCCGGCGTATTAGGCTGACGGTAAACCGATGATTTTCGATCCTTTTCGTCGAAAATATCAGGGGCAATCCATCGGGAGACGCCGCAGTTAATGCAATTGCTATCTACATAGAAATCTCCAGCTGCATTTGTCTTAAGTTTGTTCTTTTTAGAAGCCATTAGTATGACCCTATGATTAAATTATTTTTATAAACCGTTCAGTTACCGTCAGCGTCAGCGCTTTCGGGCGTGTGTGACATATTCATTTGATAAAAATGGAACAGGGGTTTTACTTTGAAACCCAAACCTTTATATTGTCTCTTTGTAATTGTACAATAATTGTGGTTAGGTTTTTAGAAATTGAAGGCAAGGAAAATAATCGTGGTGCAGACCGTGCATCGGTCTGGCTCGTGAGAATGTCAACTTTAAACAATGAAAGTTCATGCAGGAAAAAAAATGATAAATATAACTGAAAATGCGGCGGACCAGATTAAAAAATTGCAGTCTGAAATGGATGGCGAAGCGATGGCCCTCAGGGTGGAGGTAGTCGGCGGCGGATGCAGCGGCTATCAGTACAGCCTCGGGTTTGATGCCGAAAAGGAAGGCGATTCAAGGTTTGATTCTCACGGTGTCTCCGTGCTGGTGGACGGCCAGTCAATGCCGATGCTTGACGGTATTGAACTCGATTATGTAGAGAACCTTCAGGGCAGTAATTTTGTGTTTAAAAACCCGAATGCGACGGGCGGCTGCGGCTGCGGCAAATCGTTCAGCGCTTAGCTTGGAAACTGTTTAAGGGGCGTCTATCAAGGCGCCCCTTAAATCTATTGAATATTCGAGAGCTGTAACAGACGGCCGTATCCGGCGGCGCGTGTAAATCGGTTTTTAGCGGGAATTACATCCCGGTCATAAAGACCGGTATGCAGCTTTCAATTACGCCTCCGGCGCGGATTGCCACTGTTGCAAGCGGACACTAATTCCGGATTTTCCGCTTATCAGGTCGTCCCAGATTTTATCCGGATTCTTATCAAACAAGGTGTATGGATCGGCCTTTAACACGACCCATCCGCCGCGCTCCACTTCCGCTTCCAGCTGACCGGGATACCATCCCGCATACCCCGCATATACGCGTACCTTATCTTCCGGTCCCATCTCTTGGATTATATCGATCATATACTTGTGGTCTGTAATGTAATAGACGCCATCCAGGACGGAATTATCCACTTTTTCCGGTTTTTTGTCCGTCCTGAGAAGCATCAAGGGATTGTTTCTTGCCACCGGACCGCCAAGAAACATATTTCCTTTCAGTTTTTCAACCCCTTTGATATTCGGAACGATTTGAGCCAGCGGTATATTAGTCGGCCTGTTCACTATTACGCCGAACGCGCCGGTTTGATCGTACTCAAGCAAAAGAACGACAGAATTGGAAAAGTACGGCCCCCCCATGTGCGGGTCCGCCACAAGAAAAACGCCTTTACCCAGCGGCAGGTTAGTCAGATTTTTTGTATTGGGGGCGGCTATATCTTTGGCCATGAAGAAACAAAGAATGAAAGAGACGAGGAAGAACGTCAGCTTCGGAACTGTATTTGAGCTTGCGGACGGGGTCATTCGATTCACAGGTTCATCCAGATTGGAACATTTAATTTACAACTTTAAGTATTTTCTTAGTCTAACCTAATCTACCGTATATATAAATGAATTTACGCTTCCAGTTAGTTACAGGCATATAAAATAGTGAGGACTGTTTGGACAGTGGCAGTCAAATAGCCGAAGCCTGCGTAATATTGAAATGTCCGTGGAACTCCCCGATTGATTGGGAGTGGACAACCCAAACGGTTGATTTTATCGGAAGGTATCCCTACTTCATATTTGATGGGTGTCCACTCCAAAAACATTATAACCCTAAGAGACGTGTTGTGGGGGAAAAAAGAAACTCGCACATCGCACCAACGTAATCCTTTTATTGGCCTGCCAAGCCGAAGTTCAAGAAGCCTGTTAAGGCTCGCAGAACAAAGGATGGTGGAGCCGACTGGGATCGAACCAGCGACCTCCTGAATGCCATTCAGGCGCTCTCCCAACTGAGCTACGGCCCCTTTTTGAAGTCTCTCAAAACTATATCTTTATTGCACGGATTGTCAATCGTGCATCCGATTTATTGTTGCTAATCCGTTTCTAGTTGAAGTCGGCCAAAAAATAAGTGACAATCATTGTTTGCACGAAAATTTAATATTTGAAACATTCTTATCGGAAATGGTGGATATAAAATATGTCATGGGATGACAGGTGGCCGGGAGAGGGCAGGGGCGGCAGGAAGACACCCCCGCCGATTAACATTCCCCAGATAAAGCTTCCAAACCTGCCCGGTTTCAGCAAGGGGGGCATTGGGCTCGCCATAGCGGTCATTCTTATATTGTGGGGCCTGACCGGCATCTATAAAGTCGGCCTAAGCGACCGCGGAATAAGAATGATATTCGGAAAGTTCATCTCGGTTACGGATCCCGGCCTCAACTGGAACTTCCCCTGGCCGATTGGCGAGGTGGTCAAAGTTCGCGTGGAAGAGATAAAGAGGGTCGAAATCGGATTCCGCTCAACGCAGTCCCGCAGGGTACGGAACCCGAACGCGTTTTCGGAAGAATCCTTGATGCTTACGAAAAACGTAAACATAATCGACATAGACATGGTCGTTCAGTACCAGGTGACGGATCCCGTAAAGTTTCTTTTCAACATTGCGGACCGTACCGGACGGCTTGTGGACCGCGGCCTTTTGGAAACAGTCCGAAATGTCGCTGAGGCATCGCTGCGCGAGGTGGTGGGACGCAACGACATCGACCCCCTTCTTACGACGGAAAAGAGCAGGGTGCAGATTGAAATCCAAAAACTAATGCAGGAGGTGCTGAACAAGTACGATGCCGGCATAACCATCGGCTTGGTACAGTTCCAGGATGTCCATCCGCCTCAGGAAGTGAAAGAAGCCTTCAAGGATGTAAATAATGCGGAGGAGGACAAGAACAGGCTCATCCGCGAGGCCGAGGGCTATACAAAATCCATTATTCCCAGAACACGGGGCAAGGTGCAGCAGATTATCAGGGAGGCGGAGGCCTATCGCGCGAAAAAAATCAAGGTTGCGCTCGGCGACGTTTCACGGTTCCTCCAACAGCTAAAGGAGTACCGTAAAGCAAAGGACGTTACGCGCAAGCGCCTTTACCTGGAGACAATGGAAACAGTATTGGCGAAATCGCGTAAGTTCATCATGGATAAGGAAACGGCGGGTAAAATGATGCCGATTATCCCGTTCGGTCAAAATATATTGGAACCGGGCAGTTCGCGGGGGGGCAAGAGATGAGCCAGATAGTCAAGGCGGTCGCCGCGCTGGTTGTGGCAGCAGCGCTTCTGCTCGTCAGCGATTCGGTGTTCATCGTAAAAGAGTATCAGCAGGCCGTGGTGCTTCGGTTCGGTAAATTCATAAAGGCCGTGCAGGAACCGGGATTTCATCTGAAGATCCCGATACTGCAACAGGTGTCGATTTACGATAAGCGATTGCTGGACTATGATGTGGCGCCAACGGAAATCGTTACCAAGGATAAAAGGACGCTCTTAATCGATAGTTTTTCCAAGTGGCGTATCACGGATCCCGAAACGTTCTATAAGCGCGTTCGCACTGTGTTTACCGCGCGCGGCAGAATAAAAGACGTAATCTTTTCCGATTTGGCGCAGGAATTCGGCCAACATACTCTCGAAGAAATCGTCTCAATAAGCCGGCGGGAGTTTA
Source organism: Nitrospinota bacterium (assembly GCA_046754425.1). GTDB lineage: Bacteria > Nitrospinota_A > UBA7883 > JACRGQ01 > JACRGQ01 > JBHHVT01. The sequence continues at coordinate 17,690 of JBHHVT010000009.1, forward strand.
TGGAAGCGGTTACTAAACGCTCCAATGAAAAAGTGAAAGAGTTGAAAACCGGCATCGAAATTCTGGATGTGCGTATCAAGAGGGCGGACCTGCCGGAAGAGAACAAAAACGCCGTATTCAACCGGATGAGGTCGGAACGTAAGCGAATTGCCACGCAGTTCCGTTCGGAAGGCGAAGAAGAGGCGAACAAGATACGGGCGCAGGCCGATAAAGAAAAAGTAATTCTTCTCGCGGACGCCTACGAGACTAAACAAAAACTGCGCGGTGAGGGTGACGCTCAGTCGATTAAGATTTACGCGGACGCATATCGGACCGATCCCGAATTTTTTGCGTTTACGCGATCGCTGGAATCCTACACCAAGGCCTTCGAAACCGGCAATTCGGTAATCCTCACCGATAAATCCGAGTTCCTGAAGTATTTCGGCAAGGACCGCTAACCTTTGCTTGTCGGGCATATTTCGGAACCTGCCGTTTATTAGTTAGATAAATCTTGGAGATTACGAGTGATAGCAAGTCTGTGGACCTTGGTCCGGGCTTTATGCAGATGTATGAAGAACGGATAAAAGCCGTCATCCCGGGTGTCGAAGACATGTACGAAATGGCGTATTCCTTTTTAAAACTGAAAATGCCCCAAAAAGCAAGATTACTGGTCGCGGGTGTTGGCCCCGGCAAGGAGTTATTGCATTTCGGAAGCAGGAATTCCGATTGGGAAATTGACGGTGTGGACCCTTTGCCGGACATGATAAGAGAGGCCGAGAAAAAATTATTAAAATACGACTTAAAGGCAAACCTGCGCACGGGTTACGTTGATGACCTGCCTCCAAAGCCGGTTTATGACGGGGCGTCGGCGATTTTCGTTATTCACTGGCTGCCAAATGACAACAAAAAGATGGCGTTTTTAAACAGCATATCAGCAAGACTGAAGCCGGGAGCGGTTTTTATCCATGTGACAGTACAAGGTATTCCAGGTTCGAACGATTACCGGGTTTTCCAGGATGCGTGGAAAATTTTTCAAATTAAAAATAGCAGAACACCTGAAATGATAGATGAATTGCACAAGATAATCGAAAATGATATTTATCCCCTGGATTCCGATGAAAAAGCCGTCACTTTGCTGAAAGATGCCGGATTTGTCGATGTGCAGAGGTTTTATACCGGATATCTCATATCTGGGTGGATTGCCTTCAAAAATTAGTGAATTACAAAACAGGCCGCTCGGCAATTTTAAATTCGATATAGGCGCGTCGCGTTTCCACCGAAAACTTTATCTACATCCTCCGCAGACAGCCCAAGCGAATCCACGATTTCTTCCTGCTCCTTTTTGATTGCGGTTCGGTAGCCGGTTTCCGAACGCAGTACCGTATCGGTGCCGAAGATAACTCTATCCGGCGTGAAGAGTTCCAGTGTCGTTTTAAAAATTTCCCTAAGCGGCAGTCTTTCCGGCGTAAAGTCACGCCAGTTGTTTGTACCGGATGTATCCACATAGAGGTTTTCCGCATGATAGGAAAGCAGACAAAGTTCGCGGAAAAAGCCCGCGCCGAAGTGGGCGACGATGAAGTTGAGTTTGGGAAAAAGCGTAAGCGGCAGGCGCATGTCAAGCGGATTTATATAATGGAAATCGGCAACCGGAGCGTGTGTTATGCCGAAATGAAAAGTTATCGGGATGCCGAGGCTCTGTGCCTCGTCGTATAACGGAAAGAGCCTTTTGTCGTATGCGTGGAAAAGCTGGGTCGGCGGGTACAGTTTTAAACCAACCAGTGACTGCTCCTGTGCCGCCTTACGCAGTCTTTCGGGCGCATCCGGTTCAAGCGGATTATCGATATACATATATCCCACAAAACGCTCCGGAGCGGTCTTTACGAATTCCAGAATCTGCTCAGGCCGTTCGGAGATCGGAAAGAATACGGCCCTGTCGATACCGTTGTCATCCATCGCCTTTAACCATTTTTCGGCCTGATCCCTTAACGATACGGTGGATAGATAGTTAATGAACTCGGGATGAATAATTTTCTTTGAAGTTTCTTCAATCACTTTTTTCGCTGCAGGGTAGACGGAGCTAAATCTATTCTTGAAATCTTCCACCATCTCAAAAGTTATCAGGTGAACGTGGGCGTCAACTGTCATTGCTTCTCCATGTAACGATAATTTATCCGCGCACTATAACAAGTTGATGGCAACCGAATGAATTTTTATTCCGCCTCATGTTTAATATGAACCAATTCGACACATTAAGTCGTTTGACGGAACCCATTGCATTTGGTAAATTAAAGTTGAATAGGGAAAAATTTGCAACTAACTACCTATGCTTAGGTTGTGGAGTTCCTGATGATACCCTTTGAGTTTCATCTTACAACACGTTGCGACGGCGATCTTACGAAAGCTGACAATCTAAGGCATCTTGCGCTTACAATTTTAGACGGCGAGTGTAAGCTAATAAGCCGGCATGATAAACTTCAGAATGTTTGTGTTACTTTCAATGAAGGACCGAGTGTTTATTTACGCAATGCGGATTTTGAAAAAGAAAATTCAGGAATACCTTATCCCAGCCACTCCCGTTCACCTCCGTTCTTTTTCAGCTTTTCTTAAATAATTATTTCAATAGGCGAAGTGCCGTTTTGGGGGTTTTTGGTTTCTAAGGCTTAAAACAATAAAACCTGAGAGAGGTTGGGGTTTATGAAACATTCAAAATTGAGAGACTTGAAAGTCGCAGGGTCCACTCGTCCTCTGGCTTCGGGTTTTTCCATGGCTGTAATAGCCATATGCATGGTTATTGGCGCTCTAAGCGTTAACTGGGCAATTGCGGGAGAGTCCGTCAAAGGGCGCGATTATATAATTTCCATTAATTACGAACTGGGCATGCACTGCACCGGGTTCGATTTTTCCTATTGTTGTGTCCTGCCCCCGTACAACAGCATACAATCTCAGGTTGTCAGGCACGGCAGGCTTGATGGAGCGGGCGGGGAATTGCCCAAGGTTCTTGGCGCCGACCGTAACGACCCTACCGTGTTAGTGGACGGCAATAAACGCTTCAAGCTGCATTACGAGCATGTCGGGAATTCATATTCCGAGGGCAACAAAATGGCCTACTGGAACGTGCCGTTCGACATTAATGGAAACGGAAATCCTTACGAGCCCGGTGAATCGGTGGCAAATGCGGTTTTCCGCCATTTATACGTATACAAGGACTTGAAAGGATCCAATCCCGATGGAACGAGCCTTGATAAAAACAAGCTGCGGATAGGCATCGAAATTCCAGTACCCATAGATTCCGGCCCGAGCGGACAGCCTGTTTCAAACGGTCATTTGCACTACACCGGCGCAAAGGGAACGGTGGTTTACACAAAGGGGCCGGTGCTTGATAACGTACCCATTGTACTTACCAACCCAGGCATTTGGGACGCCCTCGGCCTTCCGCTAACCGGCTTTAGCGATGTGGACATGTCCAGAGGTCTTCTGAAAGTTACGGAGCAGGACATTCAGCCTTACCAGCTAGCCAAGGTGACGATGGTTGACGCCGATACCGGCAACGCCGTTATCGACTCGTCCGGCAAACCGGTTTCATATGTCGGCACTAATCCGATTGACGTTCCGAACTGCTTCAACTGCCATTCCACCGACAACGCGAATGGCAAGAAATTCACCAAGTATAAAGGTGAATACGAATACTGGAGATCCGTGGGCGCTTCCGACTGGTTTTCGCGCCTCAAATCGACCGCGGTTTCTATTATGGAAATCCACGACGCGAGAAGTGGAACGGAGTTTTTAAAGCATTACAATCCGAAGGCATCCTCCAACAGGTTGGGCAGGTCGCCCGTTATCTGCCAGGAATGCCACGCGGATAACGTAATCGGCGTCCTTAATTCAAGGAAAGTGGTCGATGTTATTCCGGGAGCGAAAGATAAGAGCAAGCTTATCCCGCCTCTAACTGAGGCAATCCATAGGGTGCACCAGTCCAAGAGACCCATGGCGGATGCCCAGGGACGCTCCGGCTCATGCCAGGGCTGCCATCCCGCTCATAGGTACGACAGGAGCATGAACGGTTACCCGATAACCAGCGATGGTCACAATGCATTTTCTAATTCGGACAACCGCAATGCGGCCGGCGGATGTTATGTGGGCCGTGATGTACACTCCAACCCGTTCGCCAACAAGGACGGCGCCGGCACCAATTCGCATCTTAATGCCATAGGCAGATACCTGAAAGAAAATGTGGCTTATGAAGGTAAAGATTTCAAAGGTCTTTGGTGCACCAACTGCCACAACCAGCTTACACGCGAGCTTTACGAACGCGATAACCTGAAAAACGCCTTCGATCAGACCGGCGATACTATTCGCGACAAATCGCTCGCCCAAATCGCGAAAGCGATCGGAGTTAGTAAAAAGGTGCTTATCTCAAGGTATATCGATCCCAAGGTCCCAATGAAGGGCGAAGATAAAGACAGCGGTGTAATGCTTACATGGGGCAAGAAGAGGACTGTTCCGTCGATAGCCGTTATTGAAGTTAAAGACGGCAGTCCGGTGGTAACGAAGGATGGAGATGGCGACGTCAACGTGCACATCCTTTCCGCGAACCCCGGTGATGCCGGCAAGTTTAAGAACGGCATGGCAGTTCCTTACGAGGCCGCCACGAATGGCAGGGACTACTGGCTGTCCCCGGGAGCGCCGCATTGCGCCGACTGCCATTCCGCTCCTTACGTTGAAGGTCAGGGAGGCGTAGCCTTCCCGATCAACCAACCCGGCAAGTACTCCCTTATGAGGTACTCGAAAGGGCACTCGGGACTCTCTTGCCAGTTCTGTCACCAGTCCATTCACGGTCTGTACCCGGTTACGCCCAAAGTTGACGTAACCACATACAATCAGGCCGCGCAGATGAATCCGGATGGAAGCCACGGCCCGGTAAAATGCGCAGCCTGCCACGTGGTAAACAATGCCGGCGTTCCGAAGATAGCCGAATCGTTCGAATGGAAAGGCAAGCCCATCGGAAACGACTACGATGCCGCAGTGTCGTTTATGCACTCCATAGCTCCCGATTTGGGAGGAGCAATACCTCGTTAACAGTAGAGCATAATTCTGTAATTGAAGCCGACTGCCTATAAAGGCAGTCGGCTATTTTTTAAAGTGAGTAATATGATCATTGTTAAACGTGCAATCCTGCCGGCTGTCCTTGTTCTTGCTTCGACCGTTTGTGCGAGTGCGGAAATTCCACTTGCAAAAGTATTC
>JBHHVT010000010.1:0-20680 GCA_046754425.1 Nitrospinota bacterium
ATCAATGGCGAAGATATTAAGCGGGTCGGCCATGACTACGGTGACCCTCTGGCCGTTCCTGCGAAGCGGTATCAGCACGTGTCTGCGCGCCGCGCTTTCGGGGAACCGGCGGATAAGTTCCGGGTCCGGCTCGGCCGAATCCAGATCGACGATGTCGATGTTGAGCTGTTCCGCCAATGCGGTTATCAGCGCCTTTTCTGAAATCAATTTTTGTTCAACGACTGTGCGCCCCAGTTTACTGCCGGTTTTCTGCTGGTATTTCAGAGCTTTTTGGAGCTGTTCGCTTGTCAGGGCTCCCGCGTCAACCAAAAGGCCGCCGAGTTTCTTTTTTTTCTTAAAGCCCATATTCGGGTTCCCTTGATGATATAATCATCCCCTTGTTTGTGCGGCCGCCGCGCCTGCAACGGTATATAGAGTTGTAGTATAATGCAAAAAAAGAGCTACTTGAGCTGCTAAAAGGAGAAAGAATGGGCGAAATTGTTGCGGATTTGCATATGCATTCCAGCTGTTCTGACGGTCTGCATACGCCGGAAGCCCTTTGTGAGCTTATTGTAAGCAAGGGTATTAACGTGTTTTCCCTCACTGACCACGACACAGTGCAAGGTCTTTCACGGTTAAAAACCTGTGAGGTTGCGACAATAATACCCGGTCTGGAACTTACTGCCACGATGAATGATAAAGAGGCGCACATTCTGGGCTATTACATCAATCCCGAAAACAGGGAGCTTGTCGATACGCTAAAGGCGATTAGGGAAAAACGGAAAGAGCGTCTTTTGGAAATAGTGGATTACCTCGACAAAACCGGTGCGATGCGTATTGATGCCGACGATCTCCTTGCTGAACTGGGAGACGGCGGCCTCAACCGGATGAACCTTGCCCGATATATGGTGAAAAAAGGGCTTGCCAAAAACTTCGACCACTGCTTCAGGGATTTTATTGGGGAAAGCACCAAAGCCTACAGGCCCGTTAACTATTTTTCCCCGTCAAAGGCGATGGAACTGATACATCACGCGGGCGGCCTGGCCTTTTTGGCTCACCCGCATACGAATAACGTACATAACATTATCCCGGAACTTGCGGAGGGCGGGCTTGACGGTTTGGAGGCGTTCCACCCGTCGCACGGCCCCTCCGAAATTCAGACTTGCCTGGAATGGGCCGCCAGATTCAAGCTGGGAGTTTCGGGCGGCAGCGATTTTCACGGGAATCCCAACTCGCCGAGACAGTTACTGTCCGCCGGGCTAAATGGGGAGAGACTCGTGGAGTTTTTAGCGCTGAAACCCGACAGGGATATGGTAACGGTATAGGAGAGGGGACGGATGAAATTAAAACCGGAGATTATACAGTTTCTTTCAACCAGGATAGTGGAACATCTCACGGAAAACAAGGACATCGAGTATGATTGCAGCTCCTACGACATTATCGAAATAGTCGATGGCGCGATTAAGGGCGACCTGATGATAGAGGATCAGCTAAATGACGAAGTGAAGGCCATCCTCGCCGAACAGGAGGATCAGATCGATGAAAACAATATCAACTACCGCAAGGTGTTTCAGATGATTAAAAACAAGCTTGCCCGCGAAAGAGGACTTATACTGTGAAACTTACCAGAGAGAAGATTAACCAGCTCTCCAAGGTTATCCTGAAGGCACTTTTGGAAGACGATAGAGTGGAATATTTCGTGGAAGAAAACGACCTCCGCCTGGGGATTGTCAAGGTGCTGACGGAAGAGCTCCAAAGGGAAGAAGATATAGACGCCGCCGTGCGAAAAACGATCAATTCCTATGGCCGCGATATCCGCGAAGGTACAAACGAATGGGATTTACTCTACCAGCGCCACTACCAGGAGGAGAACAAGAAAAGACGAGGCATCACAATCTAGCAGGTTTCACGTTTTAGGCTCCCTCTTCAATTTCGGCGCCCGGCATTTCATGTTCTTCCGCCGCCGCCCTCTGTTTTCTAAGGGCGTCATCGTAAAGAAGTTCAATCATCTCCACGCGCTCCGTGTAAAGTCTTCTTACTTCGTGGTCGAGCCGGACGGCATTCAAGACCGATGCAAAGGCAGTCATCGCCAGCAGGGCGCACTCTATACCGACTACTACAGCCAATATTTCGTATATATCGAATAGCTCAACAGGGTTCATAAACCTTTATCCTTGTATCGCTATCGGTTGAAACAGGTCGCTTCTTGAATTAAGATTTTTCGTCCGAAAGGTCTCGGACGCAAGGCCCCGGCATTTGCGGCCGGGGCCCGTTATTATCGCTACTGGCTCTTAAGGCTTTCGTACTTGGTTTGCAGTTCGTCCTTGGACTCCTCGTTTTCGGGGTCCTTGACGATGCAATCTACCGGACAGACCTCAATACACTGCGGTTCGTCGTAATGTCCGACGCACTCCGTGCATTTTGTCGAGTCTATAATGTAGATGTCGTCACCTTCGCTAATCGCGCTGTTCGGGCACTCCGGCTCGCATACGCCGCAGTTGACACATTCGTCATTGATCAGTAACGCCATTGAAACACCTCCTTTCACTAAACGAAGTTATATTCTTTCTTTTGAAGCTTTTGAGCTTCGTACTGCCTGGTCTGGAAAATAAAGGCTTCCAGCCTGGATCGTCCGTTATTCTCATTCATGCCGTCTATATCTATGTTAAGCCACGGAATATTGTTCTGATTTTCACGCACCTTCTTGGAAAGCGCACTGACAACCGTACCAGGCATGCAAGAAAAAGGTAACAGGTTTACGATGCCGGCACAACCCTTTCGCGCATAATCTATAGCCTTGCCAACACTCAGGATGGATTCTCCTTCAAATGTCGCTTCGATATAGGGGGCGGACAAGGCCATTACCTCCTGCGTGGATGGCTCGTGCCAGTTTAACAGATCATCCCGGAAAGGCTCCAGCAGTTTTCCTTCGTCTTTTTTAAGCATGGCATTGAAAAGCTTCCCGCTTACGATATTTTTCAATTTTTTGTCCCGTTTGCTGTTGGCGATAAACCTGTCCGTACAATAGAAAATCCATTCTCCGAACGGGGCTACCCATGCTTCCCCTCCGATCTCCTCAATCTGCCTTACGACATCGTGGTTGCTGAAGGAGTGAAGCCTGACGTAAATTTCGCCCACTACGCCGATTATCGGCCTGCGCTGCGAGCGGTCAATTTTTACGGAGCGGAAGATGTCGCGGACGTCGTAAAACTTCCGCGCGAGGTCTTTGCCGCCGTCACGCAACGACTTTAGAACTATAGCCAGCGATTCATCGTATGCGCTGTCCGTGGAGCCGGGCGCCAGCTCGTACGGTCTCGTTTCCTGGAGCAGTTTTTGGAGTATGTCCACCCCCGCGATACCCCGCCAGGCGAGCCCCCTGAAACTTGGGGATATATCCTCAAAGCCGGAGTAAGAACCTTCCGCGTCGGTTGTCATTATCTGTGCGTCGTGGTGTCCCATCTTGTCCAGAACCATGCGCAGCGCGGAGTTGTACTGTCCGAACCTGCACGGACCGCCGGTGGCCGGCATGAAGAAGATGGACTTATCGGCCCTGAAATCGGGCGAGGCCGCCTTTTTAACGATATCGCCCATCGTAAGCGTGTACGGTATGCATTCCTTCCCAGTGGAATGCTTGCGCCCGATTTCCAGAGCTTTGGCATCGGTTTTGGGAAGAACTTCCGATTTGGCGCCGAAATATTCGAGAGCGGCGGAAAGGGCGTACGCGTGATCGCACATGTAAGGAAGGTATAAAACACGCCCTTCGCCCTTCTTTCGCTTATACTGCGTACCCGCCCTGTCGACGTATTTCGTGTTATCCACGTTTTCAAGGGAATCGAAAAACGCCTCGCATCGCGTGATGGCGCCAGCATCGGCGGAGTGTTCGTCCACCTCCAGATGCAGGTACGGCTTTCCTCGCATCTGCTGCTGGATGTGGTAGTTGATAAAACTGTCCGGCCCGCACTTGAAATTCGATATGTATATTGCGTTGAGGTTCGGGTTTTTGCGGACCACTTCCGCCGCTGCCTGCATCCTTTGCCCGGACCGCCAGTACATGTCCGGATTTTCCTTATGGACTTCTTTTTCATCAAGGGGAAGCATGTCGATAGGGATTGCGATAACTCCCATATCCCTCAGTTTTTGCGGAAGGCCCATGTTTATTCCGGAATCGCAGCCGTTATACGGTCGGCTTATTATCACAACCGCCTTTTGGCCCTTTGCGAGGTTTTTAACCGTTTCCATGCCGGACCAGCGGATGTTGGCATAAAAACTGTTCTGCGCCTTGCGCGCGGCCTTTACGGAACGCTCCACCCTTCCCTGCGATTTCCCGAGCCGTTTAGCGATGGCGGAGAGTTCGCGCGCGACCTTCTGGTCGCCCATCTGGAAATGGATAGGCGGCTCCAGAAGCTCGACTTTTTTCCGGGAAAGATCCATAGCTGTTTTCACTATGTAGGAATTTGCCTGAACGAGCGGGCAGTTCTGGCTGGTTCGGAACTTCGAGTCCTGGGAACTCATGGAAATCACGCTCGGCATAAAAAGGTAATCAATCCCCCTGCCGATAAGGTCCATTACGTGGCCGTGCAGGATCTTTATCGGGAAGCAGGTCTCCGCCGTAACATATTCCTGCGAAGTGTGGATTACCTCCTGGTTGGTTTTTCCGGACAGTATCACTTCACATCCCAGCTCCTCGAAAAAAGTGCTCCAAAACGGGAAATGCTCGTGCATCGTCAGGACTCTGGGTATACCAACCACCTTCCGGCCGTTCAACCGTAAAGGCTCCTTTTTATCCAGATAGCGGCCGAACTGTAATTTTTCGCGCTCTGCAAAGAGTTCCGGCAATTTATTTTTCTTTTTCTTTTTACCCTTTTCGAATAGTTCACACCGCGCGCCGTAGTAGTGCGCGTCGTCGCCTTCGAACTTTACCCTCGATACGTCGCATACGTTGTCGCACGCCTTGCACTCGAAGGTTGTTACCTTGTATTTGCGTTCCCGGAGATCGAAGCCCTTAAAGCGCGACGGCTGTCCGGCCATGCCGTTGTTCATGTAGCGCCTGGCAATGATGGCTGCTCCAATGGCGCCGGTGACGTCGTGATGAGGCGGGACGTGTATCTGCTTGCCGGTAACTTTCGCAAAGGCGGCCACCACCGCCTTGTTCCACGCCACACCGCCCTGGAACAGTATCTTGTCTCCGATTTTTCGGTCGCCGACGACGACATTCAGGTAGTTATTAACTATCGAGTAGGAGAGTCCGGCGGCCAGGTCTCCGGTGGGAGCTCCCTTTTGCTGGTGCGCAACCAGGTCCGATTCGATAAAGACGGTGCAACGCTCGCCGAACTTGCCCGGTTTATCCGCCGAGAACGCGCTTTCGGCGAAATCTTTAGTTATGTCGAGGTTCAGCCTTTCCGCCTGCTCTTCTATGAAGGAACCCGTGCCGGCGGCGCACACCTTGTTCATCTCGAAGTCGACAACCGCGCCTTCCTTTATAGATACGTACTTGGAGTCCTGCCCGCCGATTTCAAAGATTGTGTCCACGTCTGGGACGAAATGTACCGCCGCGGTGGCCTGCGCGGTAATTTCGTTTCGCACGCAGTCCGCGCCGACAAAATCGCCAGTCATGTACCTGCCGGATCCGGTGGTGCCGACGCCTTTTACAACTACGCGGGAGCCTATTTCGTCTCCGATTTCCTTGAGGCCGTTCGTTACAGCCTGTATCGGCCTGCCGGCCGTGCGCAGGTAACGGCGCGCCACGACCCGCATATCTTCGTCTATGGCGACCACGTTGGTTGAGAGAGACCCGATGTCTATGCCGATGTAAACCGGTGTGGCCTCTTCGGTATCGTGTATGGAGACGTCGTTATCATGCTGGTTGTCGTTTTCGCTCAGGGCGTCGTGGCCTCCGGTGATCATCCTGGGCGCGTTCAGATAATCCTCAAGCGGCTTATGGCCGATGTACTTGTTGCCGGATTCGGATTTGACCGCGTTTAGCGCCGCGCCGATAGCGCCTGTAACGTTATGATATTCGGGTATGATTAGCTCGCCGTCAAAAAGACCCAGCTCTTTTTCAAACGCCTTCACGACGCCGATGTTCGATGCGACGCCGCCCGTGAAAGCGACCGGTTTCACGAATTTTTTACCGCGCGCCACGCTGCCCTTAAAGCTCCTTGCCACCGCGTGGCAGAGGCCCGCCATGATGTCGTAGTCCGGGGTTCCCACCTGCTGGAGATGGATCATGTCCGATTTAGCGAACACCGAACACCTGCCCGCAACACGCGGGGGATGCTTGGATTTCAGCGTCATCTCGCCGAACTCGCCTTCGATGTCGTATCCCATCCTTGCCGCCTGCTGATCAAGGAAAGAGCCGGTGCCGGCCGCGCAGACGGAGTTCATCGCGAAATCTTCAAGCGCCGAACCACCGTTATTCTCGTCTGGTTTCATGGCCATGAATTTCGAATCCGCTCCGCCCATCTCTATGACCGTTCTCACTTCCGGACAGAGGTGCGATATCGCGCTCGACTGGGCGACTATTTCATTGAAGAATTCGCCGCCGATGAGGCCCGAGACCAGTTCGCCAGCCGTTCCCGTCGCTCCGCATCGAACAATATTGACGCTTCTATATTTTTCGCCTAATTCACGCAGGATTTCAGCCAAAACAGGCAGCGGCTTGCCATAGGAGCGCCTGTAAACATGGTCGACTACGTTTTTTTTATCATCGATAAGAACCGCTTTTACGCTTATGGAACCGATGTCTATGCCGAGAAATAGATTTTCCACTCCTTCTCTCCTTTGCGATGCTCTACAATAAACCGGTTTAATTCCAATACTGCTTACAGTATATAGACGAACGGTTTCAGATGGATGTTACATTATCTGCCCCTCGTCCCGGATACCCGGTCGATTATTATATTAAAAAAAAGGTGTTTTGGGTAAAAAAGTGGTCGGCTGCGCCGCGGACAATGTGCTGGCGCGGATATAAACTGCCAAAAATAATACCGCTACAGGACTTAGCAAGAGGTTGTTGGCACCTGCGCCAGCATATCGCCTCCACCCGCGGGGTGGTTAGGGGGATTGGTAGCGGTTGTACTCGGCGGTAAAACAAAGGGTGGACATATCGTCCATCCGGTCGACGAAAAGTTTTCCGTGCAGGTGGTCGATCTCGTGCTGAAGGACGACGGCAAAAAATCCTTGCGCGTTTATGGTCGTCTCTTTACCTTCCCGCGTTAACGCCTCGACGGTTATGGCGTCGGAGCGTTTCACGCGTCCCCAGAGATCTTTCAGTGACAGACAGCCCTCCCAGCCTTCCTCCATCGTTTCCGAAAAAGAGGTAATTTTCGGATTTATCAGGATGGTCAGCGGAATATCTTCTCCATCGGGGTAGCGCGGGTTGGCCTGGGACTCGATTGCAAGCAGTTGCTTGGATACATGTACCTGCGGAGCGGCAAGGCCCGCGCCGGAATATTCCCGCATTGTGGCGATGAGAGAATCGATAAAGTTCGCGGTTCTCGGATCCGTCAATTCTTCGGGCGTAACCGGTTCGGCGGTTTTTCGAAGTATCGGGTGGCCCAGTTGGGCCACCTTAAATATCGTTTTCTGGTTTATAAAAAGATCAGCCAAAGTATTTTTGCCGGTAATCTCCGAAAAGCTTTTCAGCCGCCGGTCTGCACATGCCGCATCCGGTGCTGATTTTCGTTCTCTCCTGCAGTTTTTCGAATGTGTCCGCGCCTTCCAGCACATGTTCCTCTATCTCTTTGTCGGTCACGTTTACGCATTCGCATATACGCACGGCCGTCTCCGTAACCACGCGGTCGGTCTGACCGCTGTTTTCAAAATAGTCGTGGATTGCTGAGCGCAACGCCTTGTCGCCCAGAACGGAACAGTGGATTTTTATGTCCGGCAGGCCGCCGAGCCTCGTCATAATCTGATCCGGGGATATGGCAAGCGCCTCGTCGATTTTCATCCCGCCGTTTTCGATAACCATTTCCGACATAATTGAGGTGGAGCCGATCGCGCTGGCGCAGCCGAAAGTCTTCCACTTAAGGTCGGAGATTTTCTCGCTTTTCTTGTCCACTTTTATCCAAACCTTCATCATGTCGCCGCATGCCGGGTTACCCACCATGCCGACGCCGTCCGCGCCGTATTCATTTTCTTTTATGTTCATCACGTTTCGCGGATTGGTAAAGTGATCCATCACTTCGTCGGAATATCCGAAATTGTCTTCCATTTCCTTCATCTCCTTGAATTTTGTAAAAATTCAAAATGTATCGATGAATACTTTACCATTTTTGTCGGGTAATTTGAAGGTGATGCTTGAAGTAGGTACCGTTCATACAATTATATATTACGGTCACCTGCCAATTTTGCTTGCTATCATTCTGCAGTAAAGACGCGTTAGTCTATCGCGAAAAACGTATTCACCACGTTCTTCGCCTGCGGTGATGACTTTGAGTTTTTTCATTCTTTGAAGGAAGTTATTGAATTTCTTCTTTTCATCTTCGTTTAAGCCCTTTTCGATTTCATTTTTTTTAAATTTTACGCCAACGCCTGAGCGGCCAACTTTATTTAATATGTTTCGATAATCTTTGCTTCTTAATGCACTGTAGACCTGTTTGTCTACGAATTTACGTCCCACATCTTCTGCCGCCGCAAGAACGGCATCAAATGCTTCACTTTCACCGACTGATTTTCCCTCTGATATCCAAAAGGCCGCATCACCTAACAAATGCATAAGTTTGGGAAAACCTCCTGAGAAATCGCATAATAGTGACATAGCATCTTTATCTACTTGCATATCAACTTTGCCAAATGTGCGTTTGAAAAAGCTTTGCATCTCACTTTTGCTCATCGTATCTATATGCGCTATCTCAAAAATTCTTTCAACGGGGCGATGGTTTTCAATTATTTCCCTATGCCGTTCGTCCGTGCCGCACAGTATTAATAGAAGCGGTAAAGGGTTATCACTTAAAGCGTTTTCATCCACGAGACTTTTAAGAAATGTACCGAAGCTCGGTTTGCTTGCCATACCGTTTATTTCATCAAAAATAAGAACTATTCCCTTGTACTCGTCTTTTACCTGTTCGTATATTTTTCTCAAAAAAGGTAAATAACCTTTTGCGATATCGGGTGCGTCTTTTCGCAATTTGTCTAAATGTAATTGAAAGACGCCGAATAAAGATTGTTCACCTATGTAATCAGCTAACGCTTCTCTAATTTTATCGCCCATTTTTGGTTTGGTATGACTGGAAGATGCAATTGTCTGTACCGTTGCCGTTGATATGTCTGATAAAGAATTTGCTCCTCCCAAGAGGACGTGAAAACCGATTAACCCGGGTGTGTCACCAATAACCACACGAACAAATCTTGCCAGCGAACTTTTGCCTATTCCATACTCACCCGTAATAAAAACCGCTTGAGGTTTTCCCGCCGCAACTTGTATGGCAGCTCTTTTGATTCTCTCAATTTCTTTGGAGCGGCCCACAAAAAGATCAACAGGAACTGGTTGCCCGGGGTAGAATGGGCTTTGTCCTTTCTGCTCTTTAGCCATGCTGTTTGCGCACGCTAAAAAAAACTTTCATAGATATTTCCCTATCGGATAGCGCTACAAGTATTTTAGCCTAGACATTGGAAAGTCATTATAGACAAAGTTGGAACCAATTTCCTGTTTAACGATGTGAAGTGTTTTAAAAGCGTTATTTTGAGGGGAATTCCTGGACGGCGCCGCCTTTATCACCCGTTACCACTCTTCCTTTTTTCGGCTTTACCGCTTTAATAGTATTGAAAGGGTCATACACTGTGCCCACCTGGACTACGGTGTGGTTCGGATAGGTTGCCTTAAATCTGATGGAGGCAGCTTTCGGATGCATGAACTCGATTGTCATCAGCCATTTACCGGTGCCGCCGGGAGTGTCGGGGGCGCTGCTTTCCAACAGTTTAACCGCCTTGCCTTGCAGCGGCATCAACCGCACGCTTTCAGGTTCGCTGGACGCGACGGCGGTTACGTCGCACTGTACCCTGTATACCATTCCGGATTCCGATATGGTGGCACAGCTTATCCGCAACGGGGGAGACGGCTTGGCGGCCATCGCAACAGCGGCCATCCACAGCGTAACGAACAGGAGAGTCAGGCAGCCTCGGTTGAACCCGCGGATTCCTTTTTTTTCGGACTTTTTGCCTGTGTGTCCTGCTTTTTCACCTTTTGTCCGGAGCTGTCCGGTTTGGCGTAATCGGTCTTGTACCACCCTGTGCCTTTCAAATGGAAAGAGTTGAGCGACATGAGCCTTTTTAGCTTTCCTCCGCAGGAGGGGCACTTTGTCTTCGGTTTTTCGTTGATACCATGGACTATTTCAGTCTGTTTGCCACAGCCCGCGCATTCGTATTCGTAAATGGGCATCTCTATTACTCCGTTTTATTGTTCCTACTGAAATATAATATCTTATTTCAGGAAATCAAGCCAGTTGAGGTATTTATCGTTCTTCCCCCTGATGGCCCCGAAATAGATATTTTGCAGCTTTTTTGTGACCGGACCTATGGAACCGCCGCCGACCTTTCGGTGGTCTACCTCGCAAATCGGCGTAAGCTCCGCCGCGGTGCCGGTGAGAAAAACCTCGTCCGCCATGTAGAGTTCGTCGCGCGAAAAGTACTGCTCCGTGACGGAAATCGAGTTGTCGGCCGCTATCGTAAATATGCAGTCCCTCGTGATGCCGTCCAGGATGGAGGTAAGCGGTGGTGTTTTGAGTTTCCCGTTAGTCACGATGAAGATGTTTTCGCCCGAACCTTCGGCCACGTATCCGGATGGATCGAGTAAAATCGCCTCGTCGAATCCGTTTTTTATCGCCTCCTGCTTGGCCAGAACGGAGTTCAGGTACGGCCCGGTGGCCTTTGATTTCGTCATGGCGATATTCGGGTGGTGCCGCGTAAACGACGAGGTTCCGACCCGGATGCCGTTTTTAAGCGCTTCCTCGCCGAGGTAGGTTCCCCACGGCCAGACGGCGATGGAAAGATGCACGCCAAGTCCTATCGGGTTAAGCCCCCTGCCTTCGGTGCCGAGGTAGGCTATCGGCCTTATGTAGCACTCTTTCATTCCGTTTTTACCGATGGTCTCCCTTACCGCCGACATCACGTCGTCCTGAGTGAACGGGATTTCGTAACCCGTGATGTGCGCCGATCGGAAAAGCCTCTCAATATGTTCGCGATGCCGGAAGACGGCGGAGCCCTTGCCGGTCTCGTAACAGCGGATGCCTTCAAACACGCCGGTTCCGTAATGCAATGTGTGCGTAAGGATATGCACATTGGCGTCGTCCCACGGAACAAGCTTGCCGTCCATCCATATAAAGTCGGTTTTCGGTTGAGTCATAAGCGGATAAATTATCTCTTATGCCGCTACAAAGTCAATCCAAACCCAATGGCCGGCAAGCTGTTTGACAGACCGCGCGCCGGGTGGAAATTATGTTATAAAGGAATTACCAAGAGTCACATTACAGTTCTTCGCGCTTTTTGAACCGACATTTTAAGGAGTCCGACCATGGAGCAAACAATACAGGAACACGACCTTACCCTGAAAAAATGCAAGCCGTGCGAGGGCGGTGTGCCGCCGCTTAAGAACGATGAAATAGTTGAAAAACTGAAGCTTCTTGACGGATGGAAATATACCGACGGAAGAATCGGCAAGTCGTTCAGCTTCAAGGATCATTACGAAACCATAGAGTTCGTTAACGCCGTAGCCTGGATATCGAACAGGGAAGGGCACCATCCCGATATGGAAGTGGGGTACAACACTTGCACTATCCATTACATGACGCACGCCATCGGCGGTATGTCCGAAAATGATTTCATCTGCGCCGCAAAAGTAGACCGCCTGCTGAAGTAGTTCCACGGAGGGCGCGGAGGGAAGATTGTTGTTCTTGCTGGTTCAAACTTGTAGTTTGAACCGCCCCGTTTGAATGTCGCGCAACGGTAAAATGTAGAAACCGAAACTGCCTGGTTCAGCCCGCAAGACTGAACCGGCAGCATTCTTTTATTTCCGCGGTGGTTTTATTTGGCGGGATTCTCACAGGCGGGGACGCCTGTGCCGCCAAGGTTTTTCTTTGCGCCCTTCTTGGGCATAAACTGGCCACGCGTAGGCGGGCTGTTGCCCAAATGAAAATTTATGTGTCATGGTGAGCCTGTCGAACCATTACTCATTGTTTAATAAGATGGTTATCCTTCGACAAGCTCAGGATGACAAGCTGATAACCGTTTGGGCAACAGCCCCTAGGCGCGTGACTCTCACGGAAAATACAGTTTCTCTGCGTCCTTTGCGCCCTCAGCGGTGTTTTTTTTTGCGTGACTTTCACAGGCGGGGACGCCTGTGCCGCCAAGGTTTTCCTCCGTGTACTCTGTGGTGATTCTTTGTATCGGGCTAACCTACCAGTGAGAGCAGGACGCCGGCGGCAAGCGCGGAGCCGATAACACCCGCCACGTTCGGCCCCATCGCGTGCATCAGCAGGTAGTTGTTCGGGTTTGCTTCGAGGCCGACTTTCTGCGCGACGCGGGCGGCCATCGGTACGGCGGATACGCCGGCCGCTCCAATAAGCGGGTTTATTTTACCGCCTGACATACGGTGCATCAGCTTGCCCATTAGCAGGCCGCTGGCGGTTCCTATGGAAAACGCGATAAGCCCCAACACGATTATGCCTATCGACTGCATCGTAAGGAAATGGTCCGCCTCCATCTTCGCGCCGACCGCAAGGGCGAGGAATATGGTGGTTATGTTCAGGATTTCGTTTTGCGCCGCTTTCGACAACCGTTCCACCACACCGCACTCTTTTATGAGATTGCCGAACATCAGCATCCCCACCAGCGGTACGGAGGACGGTACGAATATGGCGCATAAAAGGAGAACGCCAAGCGGGAACAGTATTTTTTCAAGCTTTGATACATGCCTGAGCTGACTCATTTTCACGCGCATCTCTTCCTTTGTGCAGAGCAGTTTCATGATTGGCGGCTGGATAATCGGCACCAGCGCCATATACGAGTAAGCGGCGATGGCGATAGTTCCGAGCAGATGATCCGCCAGTTTGCTCGTTAGATAGATAGCCGTCGGGCCGTCCGCTCCGCCGATTATTCCTATCGAGGCCGCCTCCCTGAGAGTGAACTCGATAGGAAAAACCGGCAAATAACTGAGCGCAAGCGCGCCTATAAGGGTAGCGAAGATGCCGAACTGCGCCGCCGCGCCCAGCAATGCCACCTTCGGGTCCGCGAGAAGCGGTCCGAAGTCGATAAGAGACCCGACGCCCATGAAAATCAGCAGGGGGAATATGCCCGTGGTAATGCCGACGCCGTACATGTAGTACAAGAGTCCGCCCGGTTCCATGATGCCGACGGCCGGTATGTTAACGAGGATACAGCCGAAACCTATCGGAATCAAAAGAAGCGGTTCGTACTGTTTTACTATTCCGAGGTAGATGAAGAACAGGCCCGCCAGAATCATAATGAAATTTTTCAGGGATGTAGTGACCAATCCCGTCGAATCCCACAGCGATTTCAGCGACTGACCGAACGACTTAATAGAGCCGGCCGCGGCCGTATTTTTTACATGGTTTTCAGCGTGCGCGTTTTTCGCGGAATTGCCGGCGCTAATGGCGGTGGCAGCCGTTAAGGTAACTAAAAGGACGCAGATTGCGGCGGCCGCGGCGAGCGTTTTTCTCCCGGCGGTCATACGCCGATTATGGCGATATGCTGGCCCGTATGGACCTGGTCGCCGGCGGAAACCAGTATCTGTGCCACAGTGCCGGAAACGGGTGTTATTATCTCGTTTTCCATTTTCATCGCTTCCATAACCAGGATGACATCGCCCGCGGAAACTGACGTACCCTCGCCCTTGACTATTCTAAGTATGTTGCCGGGCAACGGCGCCGGTACCGGCGTTCCCTCTTTCGTTTCCGAAGCGGCCGGAGGCGATTGTGGATTTGCGGGCGCTGGAGCGGCCGTCGGCGCGGGTTGCGCCCGCGGTGGAGGTATCGTAACGGTTGGCGCGCCCGCGGCGGCTCCTTCGGCAACTACGACGTTGTAGGTCTTCCCGTCAACAGTAACGCTATAAGCAGAGGGCGCACCGGCCGCCTTTGCCGCGGCGCCGCTTTCTTTTTCTTCTACCGTCTCAAACAGTTCAGGCGCCGGCTTTCCCCTGTCCCTGAAATATTTTTCGCTGACCTGCGGGAAGAGAGCGTGAACCATCACATCCTCGTCCGATTTGCCGGGCATTTCCAGCTTGAATTTCTCCCACTCCGGTTCGATGAGGTCCGCCGGTCTGCACGTTATGGGTTCTTTGCCCTTTAACACTTTCTTAAGGAGTTCGGGATCCGGCGGCGCCGGCAGTTTGCCGTACTTTCCCTGAATGAGGTCCTGCGATTCCTTTGAGATCATGCTGTATCTTTCGCCTGTCATTACGTTCAGCACCGCCTGCGTTCCGACAATCTGCGAGGTGGGGGTTACGAGCGGAGGGTAGCCGAGATCCTTACGGACCTTTGGAACCTCTTCCATTACCGCCGGCAGCTTTTCAATAGCGTTTTGCTGTTTGAGCTGGCTTTCAAGGTTTGAAATCATTCCGCCGGGAATCTGCGATTTAAGGATGTTTACGTCAACTCCTGTAAAGGAGCTTTCAAATTTCCTGTATTTTTTCCGTACCTCGGCGAAGTAATTCCCTATTTCTATAAGGTTTTCCAGATCCATTCCTGTATCGTGGTCGGTTCCATGCAACATGGCGACAAGGGTTTCCGTGGGCGGGTGTGCGGTTCCCTGGGAAAGCGACGATATGGAGCAGTCAAGTATGTCGACGCCGGCGTCGATGGCTACGAGATAGGTCATGTTTGCAAATCCGCTGGTGCAGTGGGAGTGCAGGTGGATGGGCACTTTTACCTTTGCCTTGATACCGCCCACCAGCTCGTAGGCGGCTTCCGGGGCCAGCAATCCGGCCATGTCTTTAACGCAGATTGTATCGGAGCCCATTTTTTCAAGCTCTATTGCCATTTCCACGAACCTTTTCACGCTGTGAACGGGACTTACCGTGTAGCTGATTGTGCCTTCCACGTGTTTTCCCGCTTTTTTAACCGCTTTCATGGCGGTTTCCATGTTGCGCAGGTCATTTAATGCGTCGAATATACGGAAGACGTCTATGCCCGCATTCGCGGCGAGTTCCACAAACTTCTCTACAACATCATCCGCGTAGTGCCTGTACCCTACGATGTTCTGTCCCCGCAAAAGCATCTGGAAAGGCGTATTGGGAATCAACTTTTTCAATGTTCGGACGCGCTCCCACGGGTCTTCGTTGAGGAAGCGGACGCATGCGTCGAACGTGGCACCGCCCCACATTTCCAGCGACCAGTATCCCGCTTTAGCGAGTTTTTCGGCAATCGGCACCATGTCCTCCGTCCGCATGCGGGTTGCCAGAAGCGACTGGTGCGAGTCGCGAAGCGCCAATTCCGTGATATGGACCTTTTGTTTACTCATTTCTTACCCATTATATACTTGTGAACCGCCGCGCTTATAGCGGCGATATTGGCGAAGTCCGGCCCGGCAGGCTTTTCGGGGCTGATCCGATCGCTTGTCCATTTAACGCCGTACATCATCGCTATCATCAATAACAGAAAAATGAATACGGCTGTCATTCCCACTGCCATAAGTATCAGCCCGCTATTAATTATGCTCATGAATGCGGAATTCTATCAGTTAGAGGAGGCCATTAACAAGTGACGCCGGAAAGTTATTTTTCCCTGTTGTTTTTTCGTTCGATTTTCGCGAAAAAACCGGCATCGAACGCCCCTTTGCCGTTGCCGGCAAGGTCGCAGTTTTCAACGGTTCCAATCCCCTTTTTATGAACCTTGATGCCGGCGAAACTGTTTTTATTAATCCTGCAGCTTGTAACGGAAGGCGCGGCATCGTCGCTTATCTCCACACCGTTTTGCGCGTTGGAAAATATTTCGCACTCTTTCACCATACCCGCCGCCTTTTTCTCGAAGTGAATGCCGGATTGCTTTCCGTCGTGGATCCGGCACTGTTCGATAATCGGGTCCGCGCCTTCCCTAACGCGGATTCCGTCAAGGCTGTTTTGGAAAATATCGCATATTTCCACGATTCCCTCGCCGTTTTCCTGGAAGATGATACCTTCCTCCTTCCCATCATATATCCTGCATTTTTTTACAGATGCGCGGCTTCCCTGCGTGAATTCGACGTTGGACTTGGCGTTTGCGGATATGTCGCACTCTTCCACAAGGCCGCTGCCTTTCCAGATTACGACCCCTATCTGTCTGCCGTTGCGGATTTTACATTTACGGATTATCGGCTTACCCCCCTTGGTTATTGCGACACCCGTCAGTCCGTTTTCGTAAACGTCGCATTTTTCAATGATTCCGGTTCCACCCGTATGCGCCCATATGCCTATCTGTTTACCGTTATGAATTTTACAGTTTTTTACAATGGGGTTGCCGCCGTCTTTAATATCAACGTTCGCACCGCCGTTTTTGAAAATCTCACAACCTTCTATCGTTCCCCTGCCCTTTTCGTAGACCATCACGCCGGAGTTTTTACTGTCGTGTATTTTGCAGTTTTTTATAACCGGGTCCCCTCCGGTTTTTATCTCAATGCCCTCCAAAGCGTTTCCATAAATGTTGCACTCTTCCAGAAGGCCCATTCCGTTGTCGTAGATGAATATGCCGCTTCGCCGGCCCCCTCGAACCTTGCATCTCCGGATGGTGGGCGAGGCGCCTTTGGTTATCGCGATGCCTCCCAGGGCGTTATTGTGAATATCGCAGTCTTCTATGATTCCTTCTCCGTCGTCGTGTATCCAGAGGCCGCCCTTTTTGCCGTTTCTCAATACGCACCGCCGGATTTTCGGGTTGCCCCCGCTTCTTATGGCTATACCGGCGAGTTCGTTACGCTGTATGTCGCACTCTTCGATTGTCGCGTCGCCGCCGTCCGTTACCCATATCCCGACGTGCTTGCCGTCCCGGATTTTGCATCTTTTGATTATCGGCGTGGTTTTGGCGCCGTGTACCGATACGCAGCCGATTGAGTTCGATGTGATGTCGCAGTTTTCCAGTACAAGTCGGCCTTTAGGGATTTCCACGGCCGAGTACGCCTTGTCCTCCGGGCCCGACCTGCCCAGCAGGGTAAGCCCGCGCACCTTTGAATAGTCGGTATCCATTAATATGCAAGGCAGTCCTTCGACGGTAATATCCTTCACCGGGCCCGCGCCGACTATCTCCACAGGTTTGCTTATTACAACGTCCTCGCTGTAAAAACCGGGTGATATGTATATTCTCGTACCGGGCTTGGCCGCTTCGACGGCCTCGTTGATGCTTCGGTGGTCGGCCTCCCCCAGCTTGGAGACGGTCAGCGTCGGTCCCGAGTGACTGGTAGTCGGCGTATCCACGGCATCGGGATTCATATCGGCCTGTGATACGGGTCCGCCCGCTGTCCCCACCGGCGCCGCGGCGGGATTTTTACCAGTAAGCATATCCCTGAACTCTGATATGTTTTGAGGGCGGCTGGATGGCTCCTTTTCGAGAGCTTTCATCAATGCGTTGCAAAAGATCGGGGAAAGCCCGGGCGTAAGCTTGTCGGGTGAAACAAGCTCGTCCTTTACATTGCGTTCCACGGCATCCTGCGGACGCTTACCCGTCACCATGTAGTATGCGGTAGCGGCGGTTGCGTAAATGTCCGTCCAGGGTCCCTGGACGCCCTTGCGGTCGTACTGTTCAAACGGCGCAAATCCGGGTGTGAGTATTACCGAAAGGTCGTTTTCCAGAGCATCGCGGGCCGCGCCGAAATCGAGCAGGATCGGCCGTTTGTTTTCTGTCACATAGATGTTTTGCGGCTTGATATCCCTGTGCAACAGCTTCTTTTTATGCACCTCCTCAAGACCGTCAAGGATGAGTTTGAGAAGAGTGAGGGTTTCACGCTCACTGATTTTGCCGCCGTTTCCCTTAACGTGTTCCGAAAGGGATACGCCCTGCAGATAGTTCATTACCAGGTAGCCTGTTCCGTTTGCCTTGAATAGTGTCTTTACCCTTACGACATTCTGGTGGTCAAGCTGTTCAAGAATTCTTCCTTCCTCCAAGAACTTGCGCAGTCCGTTAGTAAAATTCTCTTCGTAGTCCTGGCTGTGAAGCGCGATACTGATCCCGTCCGTCCCGCGGCCGGCAATGCTGCTGGGGATAAACTCCTTTATCGCCACAAGGTTTTCCAGCAGCAGATGTTTGGCAAGATAGACGATACCGAACCCGCCCGGTTTGCCCAGCTCTTTTCCGAGTATGTACTGTTCGTTAAGGATTGTGCGGTAGGGGAGGAACAGCGAACCGCCGCGTTTCGTTTCGTCGAACCCGCAGCCTCGGCATAGCGGCTCATCGCCTTTTTGCTCAAAACAGTTCGGGCAGATAGTTTTTTTCTTCATGTTTTTTGTTTAGGGCGCGCCGACCATGGCGCGCGGCAAACGTTATAATTCCAAGAAGAATATAACAGTTTCCCGGTTCATTTTATAACATGTCTGCGGATTGGAACGAGTCTGCAACGGTAACTCTTTGGGTAACAACGACGCGTCATGTTATAATCGCGAAACAGCTCATAGACAAATCCACATTCTTTATTGGAATTTATTCGAATTGATGTAGGAGAAAAATAATTGCCGGTTACAGGCGGTTGGCTCGATAATATCGCCAAAATTCACCCAATTAAGCTTATCAACCGCGGTTTCGTTATCATAGTCGCGATACTGTTGTTGCAGACAATTTTAGTATCAATAAAAAACGTTCGTGAAATCCGAGACATCTCTGAAAATGCGGTTTCAGATCTTCTAACCATTACCCGGAAAGAGACCGCCAATATTTTGAAAATCATGGAAAACCCCAGCGAGATATATACCGTGGATCCGCTCCTCAAGGCGTCATTCCATAATCTGAAAGACAGTGCACGCATTACCTCTCATATTGTTCAGGCGGAGGTAAAAGGCCTGCCGGAAGGGTTTCACACAACCCCGGAGAAAGTCGAATACTGGATCGATAACTATAAGGGGGAGTACAGGATTACCAGGGAAAAAGAAGAAAAAATCCGGCAGTTTCTACCCTTTCTCAAGGCGCGTGAAGAGAACGAGGAAGAGGAGCATGATGAAGAAGAAGGGGTGGAGCTGGAAACGGTCATCCCGCAGGATGAATATGATATATGGTTCGAGGAAATAAAAACAAATTACAAACAGATAGTGTCCAAACCGATAGTCGACATCTACTTTAATAAAAAGGGCGAATTAATAAACGTTTACGCCGCTTTAAAACGGGATGACAAAAAGTGCGTCGGCTGCCACGGTTATCTCGGCAACCGGCCTGTGTTGATTCACTTCTCCAAAGACCTCCAGCCGGAGATAGCCGCGGAAAAGCAAAAAGGCATAACGCACCTTTTGCAGCAGGCTCAAAGCCTGGCGATAGTGGTACTTTTTTATCTAATAAGCTACTTCCTTTTACGCGCAAGCCTGACGAAGAGGGAAGAGCAGAGGGAAAAGATGGAAAATGCCCTTGCGGCTTCCGTAGACGTATTAAAATCGCTGCGGTCTTCTCCAAGGTTGATGCCGTTTTTTGTTACATCCCCGTCATACGTCCTTCCCGCGGCCACCGGCGGCGGCGATTCCGTGCACTGGCACGATTACCGGCACAGATACGCCGGATACTGCCTGCACGACGTTTCAGGCCATGACATTCAGGAGACACTGCTTAACATATACGCTACCGCTGTAGCGGGCAGCTGCAAGATAAACCCGGTTAGCAAGCAGGTAGCCACACCGGCCTTTTTTCTTACGAACCTCAATCGGAAAATTTATAAATTCTGCAGCGAAACCCCGGCTTACGGCTCTCACTTTCTGACTGTCATTAAAATTCTCATGGATTTTACTACGAAGAAGCTGATGGTCTCTCTGGCGGGACACCCAAAACCGCTCCTTATCAGACCGGACGGTTCACTGGATTGGGTAGGCGAGGAGGGGTTATTGCTCGGCCAGTTCGATGTCGATCCGGATAGCGGTTACGGGTTTGTCGACACCACCGTCTGGCTGGAGGAAGGGGAGATACTGCTGGTGTACAGCGACGGTCTGATGGAGCAGAAAAACAGGGACGGAGTAATGTTCTCCGCAATCTTAGAGGAAAAAGTGGCGCCGAAGCTGGCCGGCAAGGAGTCGAACGAAGCATACGCCGTACTCCAGTCTGAATTGGAAGCACACCTCACGGGAACCTCGCTTGCAGACGACATCACGTTTACCTTTTTCGGCGCACGGCCGAACAGCCGGTACGAGAGTTGCCAATATCTTTTTTTGGATAGGGAAGGTAAGGGTTCCGATGGTGAGGAGCCCGGTGAAATGGTGAGGGGCCTGGACTACGACGGGAAAGCGTCGGAAGAAGTTTTCAAGCCCGAATTTGTGCATAACCTGATACTTGACACCTTAAGAGAGCATAATTGGCACGAAAAGAGGATCAATGACATCAAGCAGGCAATAGAAGAAGTGTTGGCGAAGATTATTGAGAAAAATGTCGAACACGGCGGCGAGAGACAGGTAAGCGTCCGCCATGTGGTTCATAATGATGTGCTGGAAATTGAAATTAACTGCGGCAACGGCTGTTTCAGCGAAGAGATGCATACAAAAGGCAGCGTCGCCCTCACTGCAAACCGATACGGCAGTTCTCTTCTTTTGACGCGGGCG
>JBHHVT010000011.1:0-20400 GCA_046754425.1 Nitrospinota bacterium
TTCCGGCGTGCCCTGCGCGACTATCGTGCCGCCTCCGTCGCCCCCTTCCGGGCCGAGGTCGATAATCCAGTCGGCGGTCTTGATCACGTCGAGGTTGTGCTCGATTATCACTACCGTGTTGCCGCCGTCCACCAATCGGTTAAGTACTTCCAGCAGTTTTTTAATGTCGTCGAAATGCAGGCCGGTAGTCGGTTCGTCGAGTAGGTAGAGCGTCCGTCCGGTGCTTCTTTTGCTCAGTTCGCGCGACAGCTTGACGCGCTGGGCCTCGCCGCCGGATAGCGTAGTGGCGGGCTGGCCGAGCCTTATGTAACCCAGGCCCACGTCGTAAAGAGTAGTCATCTTGTTTCTGATAGACGGTATCGCCTTGAAGAAATCCTTCGCCTCCTCCACCGTCATCTCCAGAACGTCGGATATCGTCTTGCCGTTGTAGTGGATATCGAGCGTTTCGCGGTTGAACCGTCTGCCCTTGCACTGCTCGCATGTTACGTAAACGTCCGGCAAAAAGTGCATCTCTATCCGGATGATGCCGTCGCCCCGGCACGTCTCGCATCTGCCGCCGGATACGTTGAACGAAAAACGCCCCGGCTTATATCCGCGTTTGCGCGATTCCGGCACCATCGTAAAAAGTTCGCGTATCGGCGTGAACGCGCCCGTGTAGGTGGCGGGATTGGAACGCGGCGTTCTCCCTATCGGCGACTGGTCTATGTCTATGACCTTGTCGATGAATTCTATCCCCTTTATTCGCTTGTGGCCGCCGGGCTCGTCGCGGGAGCCGTAGATTTCTTTTGCAAGTGTTTTGTATAAAATCTCCACTACCAGCGTGCTCTTGCCGGAACCGGAAACGCCGGTTACGCACAAAAATTTCCCGAGGCCGAACTCCACGTCGATATTTTTAAGGTTATTTTGCCGCGCGCCGATTACATCAAGCGAGAGACCGTTCCCCTCCCTCCTGGTTTTCGGTACCGGTATCGCCAGATCGCCGGAGAGGTATCTGCCTGTAAGAGATTTTTTCGAAGCCATTATCTCTTTTGGTGTTCCCATCGCCACCAGTTCGCCGCCGTGCAGGCCCGCGCCCGGTCCGAGGTCCACCACGCAGTCGGACTCCATGATGGTCTCGCGGTCGTGCTCTACCACGATCACCGTGTTGCCGATATCGCGCAAACGGCAAAGCGTATCAAGGAGCCGCCTGTTGTCGCGCTGGTGCAGGCCGATGCTCGGCTCGTCGAGTATGTACAGGACGCCTACCAGCGCGGAGCCTATCTGTGTTGCAAGCCTTATCCGCTGCCCCTCGCCGCCGGAGAGCGTGGCGGACGAACGGTCGAGCGTAAGGTATTCCAGCCCGACGTTTTGCATGAAGCCGAGCCGTTCGCGCACCTCCTTTATCACCCGCGCGCCGATATGTTTTTGCTGTTCCGTCAGCTTTAGTTTTTCAAAAAAGCTCACTGTCTCTTTTATCGACTGCGCCGTCGCCTCCACGATGTTTTTGCCGCCCACCTTTATGGCTCGCGCCTCCGGCCTCAGCCGCGCTCCGCCGCATTCGTGGCACGGCTCCACCTTCATGTACTGCTCAAGCTCTTCGCGCACCCATTCAGATTCCGTTTCCATGTACCGCCGCTGAAGCCTCGGTATCGCCCCCCAGAAGTTCGCGTAAAAAACGCGCTCCTTTCCGTTTTTGACGATTTTAAGTTTCAGCTCCCTGCCGCCGGAGCCGTAAAGGATTATCTTCTTCGCCTTTTCAGGAATTTTTTTAAAGGGCGTCCTGTCCACGTCGTATTTGTAGCAGGCCGCGAGGTGCATCTGTTTTTCCCACGAGTGACTATCCGTCCTTTCGCCCCACGGAGCGATGGCCCCGTAACCAAGCGACAGCGATGGATCGGGCACTACCAGCTCTTCGCTGATCGTTTTCTTTACGCCGAGTCCCGTGCAGACGTGGCAGGCGCCGCGGGGGTTGTTGAAACTGAACATCCTCGGCTCGATTTCGGGATACGATATGCCGCAATGCACGCAGGCCGATTTCTGGCTGAACTGGTACTCATTATTATCGTCACTGCTGACAACTATTATCCCTTCGCCCATCTGCAAGGCGATCTCGCACGAATCCGCCAGCCTTCGCTCGATACCCGGCTTTACAGCCAGACGGTCGACAACAGCTTCTATGGAATGCTTGAAAGTTTTTTCGAGTGTAATCTCCTCATCGAGGGATCGCATCTCGCCGTCCACGCGCGCCCTTACGAAACCTTTCGCGCTCAGCTGTGCAAGCTCTTTTTTGTATTCGCCTTTGCGGTCCTTTACTATCGGCGCGAGCAGGTGGAGTTTTGTCCCTTCCTTTAACTGCATAAGCTGGTCGACTATCTGCGATACGGACTGCGAGGCGATGAGCCTGCCGCAGCTGTAGCAGTGAACGGTTCCAATCCGCGCGTAGAGAAGTCGCAGATAGTCGTATATCTCGGTGACAGTTCCCACGGTGGAGCGCGGGTTTTTGCTGGTGGTCTTTTGCTCGATTGAGATGGCGGGCGAAAGCCCTTCTATAAGGTCCACGTCCGGCTTTTCCATCTGCTCCAGAAACTGCCTTGCGTACGCGGAGAGGGACTCGACGTACCTGCGCTGTCCTTCGGCGTAGATGGTATCGAAGGCGAGCGACGATTTCCCGGAACCGGACAGGCCGGTTATCACTATCAGCCTGTCGCGCGGTAGCTCCATGTCGAAATTCTTCAGGTTGTGTTCCCTGGCGCCTTTGATAATTATCTTTCCGCGTTTCATCCCATTTACGATATATCTCATTTACGCGGTTGTACAGGCAGAGGCGATTTATGTAGAATGGCTTTATGGATAACGATCTGGCCAACGTCGGCTATTCGGAGGTACCGCCGGTGAAAAGCGCCGGGACAATAAAGCCAAATCAGGAAGAAAACCCATTCCCACCGTCAGAAAGGCCTGTCTATACCGTACGGCAAGCTGAAGCGAAAGAGGCTAAGGGAAGCGGTTACAAAAGTCTGTTTATCATCCTTTTCGGCGTTGCGGCCGTGGCCGGCATACTGTTTGCCGCAACATACTTCAATGTGCCTTTGCCAATCGGCAAAACGGCGGTTCAGACCACGGTTGCACCTGCCACACCGGCGGGAGAGGGGCAGGAGATAAACGCGCTTAAAGTAGAAGTTGCTCGAACCATGCAGATACTCGATGAGATGGCGGCCGAACTGTCAAGCCAGCCGGAAAAGTTGAAAAAGGTCGAAGATTTGCAAACCCAAACACGGGAAATACTCGACTCGCTCGGCAACAGCGCGCCTTGACGGAGGCTGTGTCATGGCTGAATCAATGTGGGACGACGTAAAAAAGCTAAGCGACCTTCTTTATAACCAGACAAAAGAGCAAAAAGACATCCTGCTCCTTAAACTTCGCATGGCGAGCTATTCCAGCAAACGTGAGTCCGCATTCGCCCGATTGGGCGGACTTGTATTCAAGCCGCTTAAGGACGGAAAACACGACATCGCCGAGGATAAGGAGATAAAATCCGCGCTGAATGAGCTTATACAGATAGAAAAAGATATAAAGCAAACAGAAAAAGAGCTTGATAAACTCCGCGCCCAAACAGCAGGCAATCGCAGTGAGCTTGGAGATGAGCTGGGCAAAACATGGGAAAAAACCAAAACTGCCATAACGCCGAAATCCGAGCCGGACGACGAGGTAAAAAAAACAAAAAGCCAAACCGCCCCGCCCGTAGAGCCTGCAAAAAAGGCCAAAAAAAGCAGGGCGAAAAGCTCCTCCGCGAAATCGGCGAAAGAGAGTAAGAAAGGTTCAAAGGAATCCGACGAATCCTGATGAAAGTAGTCGGCGAATGCGAAACATTCCGCCCGGTTTCGTTCCACAGGCATCAGTCGGCTGACGTGTAGCGGTGGCGGCGGTAAAGTTTCTCCTTGGGCTGGTGATTCTGGTATTCCTGGTTACCTTCGCGATTCAGAATATGGAGCCGCAGGTTACCATCAGTTACTATTTCGGCTACTCCATCGGGCCGGTGCCGTTTTTTTTCGCGCTTCTTGCCGCGGCCGTACTCGGCATGGTGGTTGCCGCGGCCTATTCAGTGCTGGAACAGGTCAGACTCTCCTCCGCGCTGAGGCGGCAAAGGAAGCAGATACAGACGTTGGAAAAAGAACTTTTTCAGTACCAGCAGCGCCCGCCAGAACCGCTGAAGGAGCCCGATCCCGATGAGACTACTCCGATGACGCCGGAGGAGCCCGGAGATCAGCATACCCCGTAAGCATTTATGGCGATGAAAAACGAGGCTGTGTGAAAACCCATAAGCGGGTGCTTGTCGTGGAAGACGAAAATACTCTTCGCCTCGTTTTATCTAAAACCGTATCGAAGGCCGGCTACCTGGTAGACTCCGCAAAAAATATCGCGCAAGCGAGAAATTTTTTAAGCGGACACGATTATATCGCCGCGTTTTTCGACATACGTCTCCCGGACGGTAACGGTCTTGATCTCCTTCCGCATCCGGCGGAAAAAAATTCATGCGCCTGCGTGGTCATGACGGCGGAGGCGACGATGAATAATGCCGTCAAGGCGGTAAAAAGAGGGGCCTTCGAATACCTCGTAAAACCGTTCGACTTAAGTGAAATCGACCGGATACTCGAAAGGGTGGAACAGCGTATAGCCATGACCGGCAGTGCGGAAGGACTACCGGCGGTCGCGGCAAAAGAGGTGGGGAAGTACGAGATTATAGGACGCAGTCCAGCCATGCAAAAGCTTTATAAAAAAATCGGGAAGGCCGCCGCCAGTAATTACACGGTACTCATAACCGGACAGAGCGGCACCGGCAAGGAGCTTGTCGCGCACAATCTGCACAACTTTTCGGACAGGGCGCGAAATTCGTTCGTAACGGTAAACTGTTCAGCGATCCCGAAAGAGCTTATGGAGAGCGAGCTTTTTGGATACGTGAAAGGAGCTTTTACCGGGGCCGAGTCTGACCGCAAGGGACTGTTGGAAGAGGCCGACCGCGGCACACTGTTCATGGACGAGATAGGCGAAACCGGTCTTAAAATGCAGGCAAAGCTCCTGCGTCTTTTGGAGGAGGGCAGGATTACACCGCTTGGAAGCCGAAAGTCCGTACCGATAGACGTGCGGTTTATCGCGGCCACGAACCGGGACCTCTCGCAGATGGTGGAGGAAGGGCTTTTCCGGGAAGACCTGTACCACAGGATAAACGTTATACCGATAACCGTGCCGCCGCTTTCCAGGCGGGCGGGCGATGTGGAACTGCTTGCGAAATATTTCGTTAAACGATACGGAGGCGGCAGAAAAATATCCGACGAGGCGTGCGAGGCGCTGGCCGTCAGGAGCTGGCCCGGCAACGTGAGACAGCTTTTTAACGTTATTAAGCGCACGCTTGTAATGTCCACCAGTCATCTCCTGACGCCGGAAAAATTTCCTGTTGTGGATGAAGAGGCGCCCGAAGCTCTGGATGCCTGGATAGGACGGCAGCTTCGCAAGGGAGGCGACCGTATCCACCATAAAGTTATCGGAGAGATAGAGAGCGAAATCATCCGGCAGGCGCTGGAGCTTTGCGGCGGTAACAAGATAAAGGCGGCCAAACTCCTCGGCGTCAACCGCAACACGCTTACCAAAAAAGTTAAGGACTACGCGCTGGAATAACTTTTAAAGGTCGAAATCAACAGGACAAAGATTTATGGTATGATTCAAAAAAACATACTTTTAGGAATTTAACGATTAGTACTCTATTTCGGGATAAAACCAGTCTTGTGTTGCGGGGGTCTTGGAACCAAGCAATTTTATATGATGTTGACTGGTTAACAAAAAATATCAAATCATTAGTAGACGTCGAAGGCGCGGCAAGTGAAGTACAGATAAAGCCTTTTCGTTTTCGCATACAAATCGGGAATGTTATTATAAAACCATCCTCTGAACTCTTAATCATTGAACCACAAACAGCAGCCCCCGGCATCCTTGACGAGGTGATGAGTGTAGCGGCTGAGATTTGGGAAAAACTCCCGCACACACCAATAACCGCAATTGGACACAATTATGGTTTTCGATTAGATGAAGACGACTATTATCTAAGCGATGATACGCGCTTGGATGATCTAGTGAAAAAGCAATTACCAGAGCAAATATCTTCTACATTGAGACAAACTACGAATTATGCCTATCGAAATGGTTTGGAATTTACCGATAAGGAATACATATTGAATATTTTTTATGAGCATAAAAGGGGAAATACGCGATCATTGGAATTTAATTTTCACTATGATGTAAAAAATTGCGAACAGGAACAAATTAATTCTATAATTTCATCATTTTCTGAAAACTATGCGCTTGCACAGGATCTGGCAGATAATATGATTAAAAGGAGGACAAATGATTGAACTACATTCGGACACTGCTAGTGTAGCCTCCGGCAATTACGAGCCAATAAACACATTTGAGGAAATTGGTGATGGTACCGCTCTTACCATAATCAAAGAAACTGAAAAGGTAAAATGGAGATTTCTGTTTGGAAATGAACTTTTAAAAGCATCGGACTTACCTGCGAGAACTTTGTCGCTCTATGAGGAAAAAAGACAAAAGAGTGACGCTATAATTTTACACCTTGAACAACTCCTTTATGCTTCACCATTCTTGAAAGAGTGGGGAGAAAATGGTCTAAGTAAACCCACACCGCTTTGTAAGAAAAGAACCCTTAATATAGCTGGAAAAATATTCTCTAAGCATAATTTACTCCCAACGCGAGTCGCTCCTTCTGTAGAGGAAGGCATCATGCTTGTTTATCTTGATAACAGTAAAAGTTGTAGCCTAAAAATCGAGGTTTATAATACTCTTGAGATTGCAGGTTTAATCAATAAAGACAAAGAAATAGTGCGAAGCATTGATGTGACTAGTGATCAGGATATTGAGAAATTAGTTCACGACTATAAGAATTTGTAAGTGGTCGTCCCAGAACATTTACATATCAATGGTCGCAAGTCAGACCAAAACTTTGCTGATGAAGATAACTTATTTCATGGTTTCGAATTAGACGAATATGATTCGATTCACAATACAGTAAAAGTTGAGACTATACGTTTTCCAGATTTTTCATGTAACTGGAGCCGCTATTCATTCCCGAAGGATGTCGTTTTTCGTAGAAATGGAAAAACGACAGACGGTTGTTACTCTTTTACTGTGAAAACCTCGCGGTATAGGAATTTAGCTACACCAGTTCACGACCCAGATGATGACCCAGAGCACCCCAATTATTCTCATGTTGAGATAAGACATCGAGAGCCAACTGACCCTCCAGATTGTATTCCTCAAAAAAATAGGCCCAAAAAAAAGGCACGGGAAGCAAGGCCGTAAGATTGGAATATAGAGAAAATATTGTCAATAACTTAAAATTTGAGTTTATGCCAAGTGCTTAACTAAAAAGTGACGCGTATCTTTTTAGTTTAAGACCTTGAATTAACATCACTTTATTTAAGCGCACAGCATAGGTTATTTAAACTATGTCATCTACGTACATATTTCACAAGATATAATCAATCGATGGATTTTTCGTATTACACGTCTCCGATTTTTCTGGAGCACGATACGGGCGAGCATCCGGAGTGTATAGACAGGCTTAACGTGATAAACGCGGAAGTCGAAAATATTATTCCGCGAGACAGCTGGCTGGAGCCTCCGGACGCGACGATAGACCAGATAGCCGCCGTCCACGACCGCGCATACATAAACTACATAAAACAGTCGTGCGAATCAGGCGCCGGCGCGCTGGACATGGACACGCCGATATCGCCGAAAAGTTACTCCGCCGCGTTAAAAGCCGCCGGCGCGGGATGCCATGCGGTAGCCGCCGCGCTCGGTTCCGGCTCCAAACGCGCCTTCTGCGCGGTAAGGCCGCCGGGCCACCACGCGGAAAAAAACAGGGCGATGGGGTTTTGCCTTTTCAACAATATCGCTGTCGCCGCGCGACAGGCCCAATCGAAAGGCGCAAAGCGTATTGCAATCGTGGACTGGGACGTTCACCACGGAAACGGAACCCAGCACAGCTTCGACGACGACCCGGCGGTCTTTTTCGCCAGCTTCCACCACTGGGGTATCTATCCCGGCACCGGCAGTGAGGACGAAACGGGAATAGGCGCTGGCGAAGGCTTCACCGTTAACTACCCGCTTTCGGCCGGCAGTGGCGACGATGTCTATACTTCCATTCTTGAAAGTTCGCTGATACCAAAACTGGTGGAGTTTTCGCCCGACATATTACTGATATCCGCAGGATTCGACGCGCACCAGACCGACCCTCTGGGCGGTATGGCGCTTACCGATGACGGATACGTTAAGATGACCGGGATGCTTTTGGGTTTTGCGAAAAAATATTGCGGCGGCCGCGTAGTCTCCTTTCTGGAAGGAGGCTATAACCTCCGGACACTCGGCGTCACAGTCGCGGCGCACATCAAGGCCCTTAACGGTTAAATTATGAACTTAAACCGATACACGAGATTTACGCATTTTTCCCCTCCTTTTCAAGGAGGCGTGCAGGGGTGGTTTTCCTTAAAAAACCCCTCCGGCGCGCTGCGCCACCTCCCCTTGCAAAGGGGAGGACTGTTTGTAGCGCGAAAAATCTCAAATTTTTGTTTGCAAGTAATTAAAGGATAAACCAGAGTGGATATACTTTCAGTTGAAGAGCTTACCGTAAGGTTTTCCACGCCGGAAGGTGCAGGTACGGCCGTAGATGGAGTATCTTTTACACTTGGCGAAAACGAAACGCTCGGCCTTGTCGGCGAATCCGGCTGCGGCAAGACCGTCACCGCCCTTTCCATCCTTCGCCTTATACAGGAACCGCCGGGGGAGATCGCATCGGGCCGGATAATGTTCGAAGGGCGCGACCTCCTCTCCCTGCCGACGGAAGAGCTGCGCCATATACGCGGCAACCGAATTGCGATGATTTTTCAGGAACCGATGACGGCATTAAATCCCGTATTTACCGTGGGCGATCAGATAGGAGAGGTATATCAACTTCACCGCAACGCGACAAAAAAACAGGCACGGGAAAACGCCATCGATATGTTGGGGCAGGTGGGCATTCCCGCGCCTGAGAAAAGGGTGGATGACTACCCACACCAGCTTAGCGGCGGCATGAGGCAGCGCGCCATGATAGCGATGGCGCTTGCGTGCAACCCGTCCGTTTTAATCGCGGACGAGCCGACCACCGCCCTAGACGTCACCGTGCAGGCGCAGATACTGGACCTTATGGAAGAACTTAAAAACAGGTTCAAGATGTCGATAATCCTCATTACGCACGACCTCGGCGTCGTGGCCCAGCATGTGCAAAGGGTCGCGGTGATGTATGCAGGTAAAATCGTGGAGAGCGGCCCGGTGGAGGAAATTTTCGAAAAACCGGGCCACCCTTACACGCTCGGCCTGATGGCTTCCATACCGGCGCTGACGGGAGAAGTGAATGCTGCATTAAACGAGATACCCGGCATCGTGCCGCCGCTTCACGAGTCCGTGCCCGGCTGCTCTTTTCACCCGCGATGCCCGTTCGTGATGGACGTTTGCAGGGAGAAGGAGCCCGCCTTTTACGATCTGTCCGGCGGGCACAAGTCGGCCTGCTACCTGCACGCGCCTAACATACAAAAACAGCAGTTGCTTGTCAGGTAACCGGCGTTTCATCCCGGGCGGAATCGTATACACGCGCGGTTAATTTATATATAATTTTTTCTGTTTGCTAATCTGGTTTAATAATTTGCCGGCATTTATAAAGCCGGCTGTTTGGTAATATTTAATGAGAAGTTTGATTGTCTTTATTGCGGTTTTATCGATTTTATCGGCAAAACCGGTTTACGCCGAAAATTTCGTTATAGACAGCGAAAATTCGCAGATCGGTTTTTCCGTAAAGCACATGGTGATATCGACTGTGGAAGGAAAGTTCACAGTATTCACGGGCGGTTTCGAATTCGATGAGAAAGATTCGGAAGTTCATAAGGCTCACCTGACGATAGACGCGGCGAGCGTCGACACATATCACCCGCATCGTGACGATGAGTTGCGCGGACCGGATTTTTTTAACGTCGTTAAATATCCGCATATAAAGTTCGTACTGAAAAATTTCAAAAATGGCGAAGGGGGAACCGCGGCGGCGACAGGCGACCTGACCATTCACGGCATTACGAAAAAAATCGAGCTTGCCGGCGATTATCTGGGCTCCATGACCGGCCCGGACGGTAAACTGCGCGTCGGTTTTTCAGCGCGGGGAACGCTCGATAGAAGGGATTTCGGCCTTATCTGGAACAAGTTTCTGGACACCGGCGAGATAGTAGTGGGAAACGAAATTACAATTACTCTTGAAATAGTCGGGATTTCGGGCGGGTAACATGGCGGCAAAAAAGTTGGTACTTGTTGCGTTGATTCTGGTCGCCATGCAGGCCGCCGCGTCAGCCGGCAACTACTGGATAGATCCGAAACATTCCCATATCGGGATCACGGTAAAGCAAATGAAGATTTTCAACCTGAAGGGCAAATTCAAAAAGTTTACCGGCAATGTTTATTTCGATAAAGAAAACCTGACTATCGAAAAGGCCGATTTCACCGTAAGAGCGGGAAGCCTCGATACGGGAAACCGCGATAGGGATCGAAAGTTTAGAACTCCGGGATTCCTGTACACAAGGAAATTCCCGGAGATAACTCTCACTGTCGGTAAATCGGGCAAACTCGACGGCAAAAGAGGCACACTTACAGGCGATCTTACTCTTCGAGGCGTAACCAGGCCGGTAGAGTTTAATGTGGAGTATCTCGGTTCCGGCACGGACCTGTGCAGGTATAAAAGGATAAGCCTTGCCGCCAAGGGGAAGATAAACCGTACTGATTTCGGTATCACCCGTCAGGAGATGATTAAAGAGGGCGTCCCGATGTACGGCGATGAAATTACTCTGGACATAAAACTTGCGGGTGTCCTGCTGGACCCGACCCAGGCGGCTTTTAAGTGCGGCAACTATCCCGCTTCCCGCACTAGGATGTAGTGCCGTGTCGGCGCTGACAATTGGCTGGCGCCGCGCTTAAGGCGGCAAACCGCCTCCACCCGCAGGGTGGGCTTATAATGATTTTATGAGAGCCTTTCTTTTACTGAACTCCGCGCGCCGGAAAATTGTTTTAAACTCATTTAGATTTGCCGCACGGGAAAAGCTGTATGGCAAACTGCTGCTGGGCGCACTGGCCGTCGGATTCGTGGCGGGCGACTACTGGTTTTTTAAACGGATAATAGACTACCTGCTCTCACTTCCGCTTAATTTGTGGGACATAATAATTCCGCAGTTCCTGATGGTAGTATGCCTGACCTTTTTTTCGATGCTGGTATTTTCCAATATCATCGCATCGATCAGCACGTTTTACATGTCGAAGGACCTGAACCTTCTTATATCCGCGCCCATTAATATACGGGAGCTGTTCGCGTCCCGTTTTATGCAGACGACAATAAACAGCTCGTGGATGCTTATCCTCTTCGGCATTCCCATATTCATAGCTCTCGGCCGTTCCTTTAACGCATCCTTGCCTTATTACATTGGGATGATTTTTACCGTTATCCCGTTTATCGTCATACCGGCGGGTATCGGTGTGACGGTTACGATTTTGCTGATGCGTTACTTCCCCGCGCGAAAGACGTATCAGTTCCTTACATTTGTCGGGCTGGTATTCATGGCGGGGATAGTGATGTTTTTCAGATTTTTGGAACCCGAAAAATTTCTTGGAAAAAATATCCCGATTGATGTAATCCAGCAGTATGTGGAGAACCTCAAGGTTCCGTCCTACTGGTTCCTGCCAAGCACATGGACAACAAGGGCGCTTGACGCCGGCACGAGGGGCGAATATTCGCAGATGGCTTTCTGGGCGTCGGTGGAGTGGATAACGGCGATCTTATTTGTCTGGTTAAACATCTTCGTGGTATCGCGCGTTTACTACCGCGGCTGGTCCATGGCAAGCGTGGGACGCGGAAACTCCAGGATAATTCGGGAACGGTTCTTTTACCGGATACTTGAGCGTCTTATCTCATTTATACCGCGTAATCTCTCAACTATTGTTATGAAAGATATAAAAATATTCTGGCGCGACCCTTCGCAATGGACGCAGCTTTTCCTGCTGTTTGCACTCGTTATAGTTTACATCTACAACATCCGCAACCTGCCGATGGACTCCATACTGCTGAAGAACTTTATATCGGCTTTAAATATAGGTCTTGCGGCGGTTGTACTCGCAGCGGTTGCGGTCCGCTTTGTGTTCGTTACTACTTCGGTGGAGGGAAAAAGTTTTTGGCTAATCAAGACGGCCCCCGTAGCCTTCAGCGGTTTTTTATGGATCAAGTTTTTATTTTTCATCTTTCCTCTTCTTCTGCTTTCCGAAACGCTGATTATCGCTTCCAACCTTTTTTTGGATGTCGACCCGTTCCTGATGAAACTGTCCGTAATAGGCATGTTCTTTTTGACCGTGGGGCTTACCGGACTCGGTGTCGGACTGGGCGCGATGTTCCCTGTGTTCGATCATGAAAATATCGCGGAACTGGCTACTTCGACTGGAGCCATCTACTATATGCTGCTAAGTTTCGCCTACATAGGCATCGTCGTAATGTTTGGTGTGAGGCCCGTCTGGGCGCATTTTTCGCTCAAATTTCTCGGAAGGGAAGTGGGCGGTTTCGAGGTATACGTTTGCTATGCTGTTGTAGTGCTTCTCACTGCCGCCGTAACGTTAATCCCGATGCGTATGGGAGCGCTCGCACTGAGTAACAAGGAGATATAGCCCACCCTATTCCATAACGGTTGAGAGTTGCCGGCATCTCTCAAGCCCCCATACCGTTTTTCATCTTCGTAACCATGTCCATGTATTTCGAATCGCTCAGACGCAGTTTTTCCGAGATCATTGCCGCCAGGTTTCGATAGAGTTTCAGGGCCAGTTGAGGATTATTTTCCCTTAGCACGATCTCGTTTATAGCTATCGCGGATGTTTTTTCCGCCGCAACCGCGGAGGCGAAGCGCGGCATTTTATCGATTATCGCCATTTCTCCAAAACAGGCGCCCTCTCCGAGGCGGTTTATCTCCAGCTTTTCACTACCAGCGCCTTTCTCTATCACTACGGAGCCGCGGATAATGATATACATCTTCGCGCCGGAGGTTCCCTCCTGTATTATCACTTCGCCTTTTTGGTATTTTTCTTTTCCCGACAGTTTAAAGATGTCAAAAAGTTCATTGTTTGAAAAATCGGAAAAAAACACGTAGTTTGCTTTTAGTTGGTCTATGATTTTGCGATTATCGTAAGTAAGTTTCGCCGCCTTTCCGCCTTTTTCTTCGTTCTTCATTTCAAGCCGATTCAGGTAAAGTTCTATCGCGTCGGAAAATTGATCGGCGTTGCTGTATCTTTGTTTCGGATCTTTTTCCAGCGCCTTTTCCACTATCGCGCTAAGGCGCGCATCGGCCGCGGAGGCTTTTTTTAACGTATTTATCGGTTTGGAAATTACCGCGGCTAGAACTTCTCTCATATTTCTGCCTGGAAATAGCCGTTTGGATGCCGTCCACTCGTAAGCCAAAATTCCAAGCGCAAAAACATCCGAACGCGGATCAAGTTTTTTAGAAAGTATCTGTTCCGGCGACATATAGCCCGGAGTGCCGAGTATTACACCGCGGTCTTCTTCCGCGGAACCTTTCCAGCCGTCGGACAGGGATTCGCTTACCGACGCAATTCCAAAATCCATTATTTTCGGGGAACGGTTAGGCATTATCATTATGTTTGCCGGTTTTATATCACGATGTATTACACCACGCTGGTGCGCGTAATGTAGCGCACGGGCAATCATCGACAAAAGCACCAGCTTTTCCTCCAACTCGAATTTCGCCCCGCTTTTTATTAAGTCCTTGATTGTTTTGCCCTTTACATATTCCATTACCAGGTATGGATTACCGTCAAGGTGCCCTACATCATATATGGAGGCTATATGGCTGTGGTTGAGTTTGCCGATTGTTTTTGCTTCACGGAAGAACAGTTTGCGGACCTTTTCGGCATCGTGTTTACTTCTTAGCTTATCGAGCCGGAGGGATTTAATCGCTACCTTCCGGTCTATCATGTCATCGTACCCTTGATAAACCAATCCCATGGCGCCTTTGCCGATTATTTTTTCGACGCGGTACCTTCCTATTATCTTTTCCATCACCCCAACAGTTTTCGACAAATGTTTGACATGGCCATATTAACCCAATAATATTAACGGGTTATGTCAATATTAGGTATAGTGGTTCAATATTACATCATTTTAACTTATCCTATCTTGAAAAAATGACTGCAGAAAATAAATCCGTCTCCGCAACAGAATGGGTGATGCAGGTAAGAACTTCTCGTGCAAACAACGATGTCAAATCCGCACTGGATGTATGCCGCAAAGGACTTGAGTCTCACCCCAAATCGATGGACCTGCTTTTTACATACGGCGAACTTCGGATCATTAGGTATAACAGCGCCAAAAAACCGGATCATCTGAAAAAAGCCCTGGTAAGTTTTGAAAAGTTGCTGCGGATTAACCCGCATCATTACATGGCAAATCTTCTAGCCGCTCAAATATATTTCAAGGGCCGGGCGTATGACCGCGCGGAAGTAAAAGTCAACACCATACTAAAGAATACGCCAAACGATCCCAGGGCAACTCAGATTAAACAGGCGATCCGGAAAGCAAGGGAAAAAGCGGTGAAAAAGGAAGACACTGTCGCAAAGGAGTATGAACCGGAAACCGATCGGATAGAGACGGAAAAACTCGATGGTCTTCAACAGGTCGAGGTGGCCGAATACGAAACGCTCATAAACAGTCTAAGCCATTTCAACAAGCTGAACGGCATCATCTCCATACACCTTGTCGATCATGCCGGCATCGCCATCAAGGATGTCGTAAAAACCGGAAATTTAAACGACAACACCGCGTCGCTTACGGCCGACATTTTCAGGTCTTCCGGCTTTTTTACCAGAAAAATCGGCCTCGGTAATTTCCAGAGGGGACAAATTCAGACGCATGGCGCAAATTTGCTTCTGGTTAACATTTTTTATGGGATACTTGTACTTGTAACCGAACCGACTGTGGACATGGGAGCTGTTGAAGAACGGGTAGACATGTATGTGGCGGACATAGTGTGATGAGCCAGATTAAACCGTTACTGAGCAAGTTCAACAAAAATGAAGGGGTTATAGGGTCGCTAATCTGCACACATGATGGAATGATTATAGAATCGGAACTGAGCGAACGTTTTAACCCTGAGATGATCTCTGCCCTTATATCTTCGGTAGGGTTGTCTCTTTCCACCGCATGCGGCGAACTAGGGCACGACTATTTTTCCCGGTTTCTCGTTACTGCGTCAAAGGGCAACGTACTGCTTGCCAATCTGGGCAAATCATTTTTT
This sequence comes from Nitrospinota bacterium, assembly GCA_046754425.1. Classification (GTDB taxonomy): domain Bacteria; phylum Nitrospinota_A; class UBA7883; order JACRGQ01; family JACRGQ01; genus JBHHVT01. The sequence continues at coordinate 15,411 of JBHHVT010000011.1, forward strand.
GTCGGCCTTCTGGACAGAGTCGCGGACAGTCAAAAGATAAACGTTGCCGTATTCCAGGTAACGAATGAATTGAAAAAATTATCGGTGATCGGCTAAATAGATGGTACAGATAAATTTCGCCCGAAAGGAAGTCAGTTGCAAACTTGTTTACTACGGGCCGGGGATGAGCGGTAAAACCACCAACCTGGAAGTGGTTCACCAAAAGGTGCCGCAGAATAACAAGGGAGACCTGGTGGCTATCGCCACTGAAGGGGACAGAACGCTTTTCTTCGATTTCCTTCCGCTGGACCTTGGTACCGTGAGGGGAATGAAAACAAAATTCCAACTCTACACGGTACCCGGCCAGGTCTATTACGCTTCGACCAGAAAGCTTGTCCTGCAGGGCGCGGACGGGGTAATTTTCGTCGCCGATTCTCAAAAATCCAAACTGGCCGAAAACCAGGAATCTCTTAAGGATCTGCTGGGGAACCTGCAAGAGTACGGTATCGACGTTAACAGCTTCCCGCTGGTAATACAGTGGAATAAACGCGACCTGCCGGATGCCGCGGAAGTTGAATGGCTGGACGAAAATATAAACCATCTAAAGGCGACCACAACGGAAGCAGTTGCGGCTACGGGAGAGGGAGTAATGGGCACGCTCAAGACGGCGGCCGGGCTTGTGCTGGAGCGGCTTAATGAACAGTCCGGAGCCGCTCTTGGAACTCCCCCGAAGGCGGCAGCGGCTAAAAAGGAACCGGTGAAAAAAGAAGAGCCGGTTGTAGCGGTGGTTAACGGTGACGCTATAAAGAAAAATTACTTCGTAAACTATTGCCAGATGCAATACCGCCTTGGAGCTACCGGGGATGTGGAAGATTTCAAAAAGATGTCCAGAGAGGAGACGCTGGGCTGTCTGGATAAATTGATCAACTACTCGCTTCTCATGAAGGAAGCCAAGAAGAGCGGTTACCTAATCAATAAACAGAACCTCGAAGCACAGGTGATGAAGTTTATAAAAAAAATCGGGTCGAAAGAAAAATTCCAGGAGTTCCTTAAAAAACGCCTTTTATCCATGGATGTAATCAAAAACGAAGCGGTAAAAAATCTGGTTGTTACCGACATGCTGAAGAAAATGCACAACAATCTTAAAAAAATGCTTGAGGTTACGCGGGAGGAAGCGAATGAATATTATGAGTCAAATAAGGAGAGGTTTCCCGGCGGTCTGGAAAATGATATGGGCAAAATAACTACGGTCCTGAAAAACATGAAAAAGAGAAAGCTGCTCGACGGTTTATACGAAAAATTGAGATTAAACAGTGAAATCAAGATACATGAGGATAGACTGTAGCGATGGCCGGCGATGAAGGGTTAAGGACAAAAAGAGTCGTATTCTACAAGGATACGATCGAGCAGATTGAAGCTCTGCTGGAAGAGTTTCTTAAGCTCTCCAAGGCAAAAAGCGTTTTTTTTATCGACAAGGAAGGGCACCTGATAACCAACGCGGGCGAATCCTCCAACGTCAATCCTGAAACGCTCTCCGCGCTTATCGCCGGCAGCTTCGCCGCGACCAAGGAGCTTGCGCGCATATTGGGGGAAACGGGGTTTGATTCGATGTCCCATAAGGGCCAAAACGACAGCGTAACAATGATGCTGGTCGGCGGCCGGTCGATCATATCCGTACTTTTTGACCAATCAACAACCGCCGGCATGGTGGATCTCTACTGCAAGGAGCTTTCGCAGAAAGTCGTAAAGATACTCGACATTGCGGAAAAACAGACCAAACTGCGCGGAAGAGAGACATTGCAGGAAGGCTATCAGGAGTCTGTTCAGGAAAAACTGGATGAACTTTTTGAAGATTAATGCCGGACTCCTGGCATTTTTATCCGTTATAGGCCTGTTTTTTTTCACTGCCGTGTCGGCCGAAGCGCGAACCGCGCCCCATCGGAAAAACGATAAGTTCCTTTCAACCTCTTTCATAACAAACAGCGAGATACGGTACCTGCCCGGGCTTTCCGTCACGCTGAAAAAATTAAATGCCGCCTTGATGTCCGGTGACAACCTGGCGGTCAGCCGTAATGTGGAGGCTGTGATAAAAAAGAAAAAACGGTTGGAGTCAAAAAATCTGTTTTTCGTATCCAGGTTTTTACTTGCCATAGCGGCCCAACTGGAAAGATCGGGTAATGTCAAGAGAGCGCGTGACACCGCAAGGGATGCCGTAGAGGTTTCACCCGACGACTACAAAACATTGCTGGCACTTAGCCGTTATAGTTTTATGGCGGACAAATCCCGCCTGAAATCGTACCTGAAGCCGTTGCCGTTCGCGGCGATTGCTTATTTTAAAGATAGTTATAATCTGCTTCAATTGCTGAACCGTGTATTGAAATATCTGGTGCCGGCTCTGGTCGTGGCGTATGCCCTTTTCGCGTTTACGGGTTTGGCGGTATCCCTCAAACCGTTGGCCGGCGACATGTCGCGAGTAATCGGCATGGATCAAAAGAGCGCGACCCTGGCTATTGTTTTTGTCATTCTGGCGGTATTGTCTGCCGGCGGTATTTTCGTTCTGGCCCTTGCGGCGCCGATACTTTCCTGGGGTTACCTCAAAGCAGGGGGACGCAAGACGACCATAGGCTTGGTTATTTTTCTTGCGTTACTGCCGTTTATTGTTGAGATGGAGGGCCGGACGTTGGCAACCGAAAACTCGCGGCTTTACAATGCGGCGCACGACTACACGAGCGGGAACTGGGAGCCGGAATCCGTAAAGACGCTTATCAGGGCAAGCAGGAAAAAGCCGGATGATACCGAACTGTGGTTTGCGCTGGCAAACCTCTATCGAAGGGCGGGCGACGCGGAAGGAGCCCAAAAGTTTCTCGACCGCGTGCTTGCCAAGGACAGCGCTAACGTAAAGGCGATTAATGAAATGGCCAACCTGCGCTTTCAAAACAAACAGTTCAAGGAGGCGGAGCTTTTGTACAAAAAGGCGCTGAACATAAACTCGGACCATGCCGAATTGCACTACAATATGAACAAAACATACCTTGAGCTTTTCCGAACGGAAAAGGCGGCTACGGAATTCAACATCGCAATGCAGTTGGACAGGGAAAAGACCGAGGGTTTCGTAAGGCAGGCGGACGATAATGAGACGACAAAAGTTGTAAGTTTCGTCGCGAACCTTAAAAGTATGCCTCTTATGGAAAAGGAGATCGGCGACGCTTCCCGGGTGGAAGCAGACCGTATCTGGTCCGCGGCCGCCGGAAATATCGACCGGAATACATACCTGGCCGGTGCCGCGGCATACCTGCTGCTTTTTGCTGTTGTGGGCGGATTATGGCGGCGGGCGGAGCGATACACGCTGTGCTCTTCATGCGGCGACGCGTTTTTGCCCGCGATAAGGTCGCCCGGACAGGAGGAGTACAGATGCAACCCATGCGTGGTGTTGTCATCCACGCGTAAAAGGGTCGATAAGGCTAAAAAAGTTAAAAAACTCGGACAGATAAAAAAGTACCATTTTAATAACAGACGGAAAAGCAACCTGCTTAATTACCTGTTGCCGGGGCTTGGGAATGTTTACTTTCACAGCTACCGAAGCGGCATTATTTTTCTTTCCGTCACGTCGATTTTTATTGTGAAAATCCTGTTCATACTTTCGCCCCTGCTTGCCGAATACTATAGCGCTCTAAAGGCGCCTGTTTTCGAATACATCGTTTGGGGAACCGCGATGGTTGTCTATTACCTGTTGAGTACACTTATGTTAAGGAGAGCCGCCTAATGGCGCTTGCGGGAAGCCTTAAGGATTTCAACATAACCAACATACTGCCAATCATCAAGGCAGAAAATCAGACGGGAGTGCTTGAGGTTAAAAATAAGGGAGAGGAGATCAAAATTACCTTCCTCGAAGGACAGATAGTGTACGGAGAGACCACGGCGGCAAAGGACAGCAGGCGGCTTCGCAATACGCTGGTCTTCAACCGGATGATGACGCGCGATGCCTGGAAACAGCTTCAGTTGCAGCACACCGATGAGCTTGAGTCCATCTGGCAGGTTCTCCCCCAAATGGTGCCGCCCGAAACCGCCTCCAACCTGCTTCGCAGGCAGATACTCGACGCCACTTTCGCCCTTATGCGTTTCACCAAGGGCGAGTACAATTTCGTATCCGCTAAAAAGGTGGAATACCCGGAACAGCTTATCCAGCCGATGGACGTTGATTTCCTTCTTATGGAAGGCGCCAGAGTTTCCGACGAATGGGCGATGATGGAAAAACGTCTCCCTTCCCTCAACGCCGTAATGCGCAAAGCGATAACTGTGGAACAGAGCGCGGATGAATCTCAAAGGGTTTCCGAGGACGAAGAGGTGGCGGATTACGCCGAAACGCTCGAGTTCGAGCTTATAAAAGAGCGGGGTATAGAGATTGACGACAACGAGAAAAAAGCGCTTTCCATCGTCGGCAAATACAAAAGCGTGACGGACCTGCTGGACGGCGCGGACCTTTCGTATCTCGATGCCGGCAACGCGGTGGTTTCACTGATAAAGAAAAAAATCCTCATACCGATGACGCACAAGCAAATCGCGGACATGATGAGGCCGCAAAAGGTGAAAAAGGGCGCGGCGCTAGGTTACCTGATAGTACTCCTCACGCTCAGCCTGTTTTCAGCCGGTGTATATTATCGCTGCGTGACCCTTCCCGACAGGCTGGAGAGCTTGAAGTCGTCAGTGGCCGGCGTGTTCGAAAAGAATACTCAATCCGATCTTCAGTCTATCCGTTACTCAATACAGCTTTTTTATGTGCAAAACGGGAGGCTTCCGAAAAACATTGATGGGCTAAAACGCAGCCGTCTCGCGGACGACAGACAGTTCATGGACAGATGGGGACGCCCGATCAAATACGAAAAAAAGAAAAACTCGTTCCGCCTCTATTCAACCGGCCCGAACGAGTTCATAAAGGAAGACGATATCTCCTTGATCCCCTAACCCGGATTATTCATGAAGAAATTGAATTTTCAAATTATAGGTCGTAAAC
>JBHHVT010000012.1:0-20194 GCA_046754425.1 Nitrospinota bacterium
GCTTCGACTTTATTATCCAGTATCAGGAGCAGATCAGCCGTTTCAGGGAAAACCTGCTCACGCGGCTCGAAACAATATGCTCTCTGGAAACGGGCTGCATAGGCGAAAAGGTCAAAGAGCTGGAAAAAGACAAGGTTCCCGTGGAGCTGGGACAGTGGATAGTCCTGCTGCCGTACCTGAAAGACGTGATGTCGATCATCACGATTAAAGAGGAAAAACACGCCAACTTCATAGAAACAGGCAACCTGTTCATTCAGGCCACCAACTCTTTCGAGATAGACTGGATTACCACCGTGCTTGAAAACTATATTCCGGAAACGACATGGGAGAAGAGCGCGCTTGAGAACATGACGCGTGAATTGGAGACGCACCAGAGCCGTATTGTCTTGAACGTGCTGGGTTTCAAACGAAAGGGAGAGGGCCCGGAGGCCGCCTTCCACAGCTATATGCTGGAAAAAGAGGCGGAGATGAAACGTTACCGGGAAATCGTGTCGAAGATTAAGGAAGAAAAATCCAACGACCTGCTTGCCCTGGGAGTTCTTGTGCGCCGCCTCGCCGATTTCGTTTAACGCGGCTTCAAGGCTGGTTCGACAGTTGTTCTACAGAGCGCCGCGAACCATGGTGCACTCCCGCAAAAAGTGCAATGAGGTTCGAGGTCTCTACAGAGAACCCCGAACCAGCGATATCGCCGATTTCGTATAAAAAACCTGCTTTTTTCAGATACAAGGGACGACGAACTACCCGGTAGGGGCGCCGCTTGCCGCGCCCTCGGGCACGCCGCGTCGAAGCGCTTTGGCCGCGCGCAGGCAGGCAGGGCAAGCCCCGCCCCTATAAAACGAGGCCTCCAAAATCGGTAATGCCGAGTTTCAGCGAGTGAAGCGAAGCTCAAGTGGTCTGCATATCGTCTGCCCTCACAGAGGCGCTGACGGCAATTATGTGTTAACAACACTGTGAGAGTCACGCGCCTTCGCGTGACCTCGTCCATGAAAGTTTATCGTCACGCGTAGGCGCGTGACTGCCACAAAAGCAGTAGTTGAGCATATTTGAGCGACAGCCCGCCTTCACCTGACAATAGCCCTCAAGACTTTGACCGCAAGCCTGAGCGTTTCAAGGTCAGCCCGATTAAGCAATTCCTTTAGACTTTTTCTCAATTCCCTTGCGTTTTTTGCTTCGTGAGCAAATTTAAATAAATCTTCCATCTCTACATTCAAGGCACCGGTAAGTTTTGTAAGAATATCCATCGAAGGAAAATGATGTCCCGTCTCTATTCGGCTCACGTACTTGGAGCTTATGCCGGTTTTTACCGCGAGCTGTTCCTGAGAAAGTTTGCGGGCCTTTCGCAGCTCCCTCATCCTCATACCGAACAATTTTTGCTCGTTCATTAAATCCCCCTTTTGAGATGTAATCATCATTTTTAAAAGGGAGATTTAAAACCCACTAATTGGTAGAATATACTTGACAAATTCTATGAATATAGTATATATTTCTATCTATAAGGCGGAGGTTAATTAAATATATCTACCAAACAGGGGGGTTGTTGTGAGATTTTTTGTCGTTATCTGGGTTTTAATATCTTTTACAGGTTGCGCGACTATGTTTCATGGGAGCACAGATTCTATTACTGTCCGTAGTGAAGAGGACAATACCAAATTATTTGTGAATGAGGCTTACATTGGAAAAAATAGTGGTACGACAACTATCCCAAAAAAAGGGGAAGTTATCATTCGGGCAGAGAAAGAGGGGTGTAATGATCAAACGGCCCCTGTTAAGCGAGAATTCGACTCTACCTCACTCCTCGGAATCTTGATAGATTTCGGAATTGTCTCAATGTTAATTATTGATGGTCTAGCTACAGGCGCGATCACACAGGCTAGCCAGACTAATTTTGTAGTTACCCCTGATTGCTAATAAGCAGGAAATATAATTATGTTTATTAGAAAAAAACTACCTTCTCTAGTAGCAATTCTCTTTGTTTCGTTGTTTATAGTTCTCAGTTCATCCACCATGTTTTCTGGTTGTGGGGAAACAGACGCTTGCCAGTCTGTCAGAAATGATTGTCTAGATAGTGGTGGCATTCCTTCGGGTTGCAGTGAATCGAGTAGTGGGTGTTTTGAAAAAAAATGTACATGTACATGCAAACGCACTTTGTCTAAACCCCTTGGAACCACATCTTCTAATTTAGAAAAAGACTCTACTTATTTATTTGGAAGCTGGAATGCTGAGGGTGAATGGGTTGTCACTGGGGAGTCCGGGAAAGGCAATGTTTATCATGAAAAACTAAGTGGTAGTTGTTATAGCTGGCTGGAGGACGGTATCGCAGTATTTGATTGCAGTGACAGTTTTCAAGACGATGAAACAAGGGACACCGGAAGTATATTAAATAAGTTTGAATTCGCCATCAAAGGTAATTCGTTAATACTTTCAGAATATGAGCATGATTGTATCTCAGAAGAAGATGGTTGTCTTTGTGCTTCCCGAGGTACGGGAGATGCAAGTCAGACAGATATAGGTATAACGATTTTCACAGAATCGCTAACTTGCAGTCAACCTTTCAAGGAGTCCAGAACGCTGAAACTTTCACGATAGAAGAACTGATAGTTGCTAATTTAGTCTGCCCTGAAAAAATCTGTAATTGAAGCAATCCTCCCCTTGCCGTAAGGGGAGGCGTCGGAGGGGTTTTCCTTAAAAAAATAAGGACACCACCCCTCCTCGCAAGCCGTCACGCGAAGACGCGTAACTGGCAGGAATATATTATAATTGCGGCATGAGGCTGGAACACGTATCGCCGGTTAAACTGAAAAAACTCATTCTTGAAATAGCGGGCAGACACCTCGATCTGACTGAATACCGGCTTTTCTTTTTCGGTTCGCGCGTAAGCGGAACCGGTAATGAGCGTTCGGATATCGATATCGGCATCGAGGGGCCGGAACCTCTGCCTGCCAAACTGTTTGCCGATATTGTGGATGAAGTGGAAGAGCTGCCGGTACTTTATAAAATCGAGATTGTCGATTTCAAAAAGGTGTCTCCCGATTTTCGCGAAGTGGCGCTTCAATATATTGAAGATATAAACAGCGACACGCATGTCTAAACTGGAGGCGGTTTTAAATCAGTTCCAAACGGCTCTTACGCGTCTCGACGAAGTTCTCCGGCAGGAAAAAAACGAATTCATGCGGGATGCCGCCATCAAGCGTTTTGAATTTACATTCGATCTTTCGTGGAAACTGATTAAGGCCTGTCTGGAGGAACTGAGCGGCATTATCTGCGCTTCGCCGAAAGCCTGCATCAGGGAAGCATATAAGCAGTCCCTTATCGAATATGACGACCGGTGGCTGGAAATGACGGATGACCGCAACAGAACGGCACACCTTTACCGCGTGGAGATGGCGGATGAAATTTACGGGAAGTTGGATGCTTATTCGCAGCTTTTCCACACTCTGCTCGACAGCATAAAAAATAAAACGCGGTAGTTACGTTAGTGTGTCTCCGCCATTATGTGACTGGTGCCAAATGCTAATAGGGGATGTGTTATCATTTAGCCGGGAAGATATATTTTCCTTTCAACAGCGGTCTAAACAGGTTATTCGCTTCGGGCACGTTATGATTAATAGCTGAATTTGTCGAGGGTATTTATATGACCAGAGTAGCAATTCTAGAGGGAGTCCGCGTACCGCAGGGCATCCTGGGCGGAGTTCTCCGAACTGTAACGGCGCACAAGCTGGGCGAGATCGTCGCCAGGGGTGTAATCGAAAAAACCGGCATTGATGTTAACGCTATAGACGAAGTAATATTCGGCTGCGTCGGTCAGTTTTCCGACGCGCCCAACATAGCGCGCGTGATTTCGTTGAATGCCGGTATTCCCATAGACAAAATATCCCACACCGTACAGCGTAACTGCGCATCCGGCATGCAGGCGATTGTGGACGCGGCCCGCACAATCAAACTCGGCGAGGCCGATGTCATTCTGGCGGGCGGCACGGAGAGCATGTCCAGCGCGCCGTACGTGAGCCGCGACATGCGGTTCGGCAAGCGTCTGCGTAACTCCGAGTTTGTCGATACGCTGATGGAAGGGCTAACGGATCCGGTCTGCAACCTGCTGATGGGAGGCACCGCGGAAGTGCTTGCGGAAGAGTTTAAAATTACGCGCGAGGAGCAGGACAAGTTCGCCGTGCAGAGCCATCAAAAGGCGTTCCGCGCCACTCGCGAGGGCAAATTCAAGGAAGAGATAGTGCCCGTTACCGTTCCGAAAAAGGCGGCGGGCAAAGAGGTGGAGCCGGATATCGTGACCGAGGACGAAGGCATCAACATAGCGCTTAACGAAAAGGTGCTCGCGCTCTACCCGACAATTTTCAAGGAGGGCGGTACGGTAACTCCGGGTAACGCGTGCGGATTAAACGACGGCGCGGCGGCGGTAATCATGACGTCCGAGGAAAACGCCGAGAAGCTGGGCATGGAGCCGCTCGGTTACGTCGTCTCGTACGGGTTTGCGGGCGTTGAGCCGGAGAGGATGGGCATCGGCCCCGCCAACGCAACGCCGATCGCGCTTGAAAGGGCCGGCTGGAAGCTCGACGATGTGGAGCTGATAGAGCTGAACGAGGCGTTCGCCGCGCAGTCTCTTGCCGTGGGGCAGGTTCTTGGCTGGGACTGGGAAAAGGTGAACGTAAACGGCGGCGCGATAGCGCTCGGCCACCCGGTGGGAGCGACCGGCGCGCGCATTACGGTTACGCTATTAAAAGAGATGAAAAGGCGCGGTCTTAAAAAAGGTCTTGCCACGCTTTGCATAGGCGGCGGCCAGGGCGGAGCGCTATGCGTCGAGCGGCCACTTTAAAAGTGGCCAACAATATGCGGCGAAGCCGCCATGTCGGCGTGGTTTTTGAAACGGCAACGTTGAAGTGTTAACTATCTTCTGTGAGAGTCACGTCCCCAGACGTGACCGGTTTGCGGAAAATGTATAGGAGTCAGACATGTACATCTATAAAGCTGGCGTAGTAGGCGGGGGCGCGATGGGCGCCGAAATAGCGCAGGTAATCACCTATTCGGGCCTTCCGGTGGCGCTTGTCGAGGTGAACATGGAGCTTGCGGAAAAGGCCAAAGAAAAGATGCGGAAAATCTACCAGGGCCGCGTAAGCAAGGGGAAGATGACCGATTCCGAACTGGAAAACAAGATGGCGCTGATTACCGTTACCGACAAGGTGGAAGATCTCGCCGATGTGGACATCGTAATCGAAGCGGTGCCGGAAAACCTGAAGATAAAGGAAGAGGTTTATACAAAGCTCGATGAAATAGTACAACCGGAGGCGATATTCGTATCCAACACCTCGGCTCTTTCCATCACCAAGATGGCGTCGTTTGTAAAGCGTTCGGAACGGTTCGCCGGTATGCACTTTTTCAATCCGGCTCACGTGATGAAGCTGGTCGAGGTTATACCGGGCCTGCAGACCGACGAGGAAGTTACGCAGGACGTCGTCTCGTTTGCCGAAAGCCTGCGCAAGATTCCGGTGATCGTGCAGGAATGCGGCGGCTTCCTGGTAAACAGACTGCTTATGCCTTACCTCAATGAAGCGGTATTCGCTCTTCAGGAAGGCGCGGCCACTGCGGAGGAGATGGACAAGGCGATGACCGATTTCGGCCTGCCGATGGGACCGGCCTCGCTTGCCGATATGCTGGGTCTCGATGTATGCGTCGCCGTCGCCGACATCCTTTACGATTTCTACGGCGAGAGGATGAAACCGGCGGAGATGCTCAGAAAAATGACGGAGGCCGGGCGGCTCGGCACAAAGGCCGGTAAAGGTTTTTATTCATATCCTGAAGGCGGTTCGGGCGGCCTCGCCTCAATGATTGAGGAGACGCAAAAAGAGACAGGCATAAAAGGGACCGAGTTTTCCGTCCACCGGATGATTTTCCCGATGGTGAACGAGGCGATTATCTGCCTGCAGGAAAAGGTGGCGAGCGCGCGCGATATAGACATAGCCATGATGGCGGGCACAGGTTTCCCGCGCGATAAGGAAGGGCCGCTCCACTACGCGGATGAGGTGGGGCCGGACAACGTGCTTGCGGAGATGGAAGAGCTAAAGAAAAAATTCGGGATGCGTTTTCATCCCGCGCCGATGCTAAAGCGCATGGTGGCGGCGGGCTATCTCGGTAAAAAATCGAAAAAAGGTTTTTTTGACTATGTGTAACGGCACATGGCAACCGGAAAGGGGTGAGTTGAATGTCTGACAAGGTAAGGTACACGGTGGAGGACAGGATAGGAACGATAGTAATAGACAATCCTCCCGTAAACGCGCTAAGCAAGGAGGTGTTGGAAGCAATCAATTCAATTCTCGACACGGCCTCCGGTGATGACAGCAAGGTGATAGTAATAACCGGAAACGGGATGTTTTTCTCCGCGGGCGCGGACATAAATGAGATAAAGGCGTTCGATTCAAGCGAAATCGCGCTCGAAATGCTGAAGACGGGACAGTCCATTATTAATAAAGTCGAGGGTTTCAAAAAGCCGGTGATAGCGGCGATAAACGGTATCTGTTTTGGCGGCGGCATGGAGCTGGCGATGGCGTGCCATCTGCGTTACGCGTCCGACATGATAAAGATGGGGCAGCTTGAGATAACGCTGGGCATCATACCGGGCTTTGGGGGCACCCAGCGGCTTACTCGGCTGGTCGGCCCCGCAAAGGCGGCGGAGCTTATACTGACGGGCGATCAGATACCCGGCAAGGAGGCCTTGGCAATCGGGTTGGTAAACAAGATAACCCCGCCCGAAACGCTTTTAAAACACGTCAAGAGTGTGGCGAAAAAACTCGCTTCGATGAGTTCCCCGGCGATGGCAGAGGCTTTACCCCTTATCACCGGCGCGGCGGATGTTCCGATAAAGGAAGGGCTGGAGGCCGAAATGAAGGCTTTTGCCGGTCTCGTCGGCGGCGACGATATGAAGGAAGGGCTGAAGGCTTTCCTGGAAAAACGAAAACCCAGGTTCAAGTAAGGAGGCCGACATGGAATTCCGGTTTACGGAAGATCACGAAATGATCCGCGACATGGTGCGCAAATTCACAGATAAAGAGATAAAGCCTATCGCGGAAAGGATGGACAAGGAAAAAAAGCTCGATCCCGATCTTTTAAAAAAGATGGCCGAGGCGGGGCTGTTCGGCATAATTGTGCCGGAGGAGTACGACGGCGCTGGGGCCGATAAGATCGGCTACTGCATCGCCACTGAAGAGCTTAGCCGCGGCGACGCCTCGGTGGCGGTCACCGCGGGCGCGCACCAGTCGCTTTGCTGCACGCCGATAATACTGGACGGCTCCGACGAGCAAAAGGAAAAATACCTCCCGCCGCTCGCGAGAGGAGAAAAGATAGGCGCGTTCGGCCTTACCGAGCCGGGGGCCGGTTCCGACGCGGCGGCGCTAAAGACGACGGCGGTGCGCGAGGGAGATAACTTCATAATAAACGGTTCCAAGATATGGATAACAAACGGCGGCATAGCGGATGTAATAGTGATATTCGCGGTGACCGACGCGGAAAAGGGCGCGCACGGCGGTATAACGGCGTTTATAATCGAAAAGGATTTCCCCGGCTTCAAGCTGGGCAAGAAAGAAGACAAGATGGGCATCCGCGCCTCCGATACAACGGAGCTGATATTCGAAAATATGGTGGTGCCGCCGGAAAATATGCTGGGATACTACGGCGCCGGTTTCATTACGGCGATGAAAACCCTCGACGTGGGGCGGCTCAGCCTCGGCGCGGGATGCCTCGGCGCGGCGAAGGAGATGCAGGCGGTCGCGCTAAAACACGCCAGCGAGCGCGTCCAGTTCGGAAAACCGATTGCCGAACAGCAGGCTGTACAGTTCATGCTCGCCGACATGGCAATCGATATCTTCGCAATGGAGAGTATTATTTACAGGGGCGCGTACATGGCGGACGCCGGTGAGAAGTTCAGCCGCCAGTCGGCAATAGTCAAGACCTTTTGCTCCGAGGCGGGCGACCGCGTCGTCGATAAGGCGATGCAGATTCTTGCGGGCATGGGTTTCATGACGGAGTTTCCGGTAGAGCGTTTTTACCGCGATTCAAGGATTAACAGGATTTTCGAAGGGACGAACGAAATCCAGCGCTGGCTTATTTACCGCAACCTGATGAAGGCGGCAGGATATTTAAAGTAGGCCCGGCGTTGTGATGGGATATAAATGTACAGCAGAGATTTTGAAAGTGGCCGGTCATTGACGGTAAAATCGCCAAGCCTTTCCCCTCCTTTTCAAGGAGGGGAGTAAGGGGTGGTTTCCCTTTTGTAGAGCGGCCCCGCCACGGCGGGATTGTACAGGTCGACAGGCGGGGCGCCTGTCATACCGAACCCCTCCGTCCCGCAAGGAGCGTGACACCTCCCCTTGAACAGGGGAGGATTTTGATGGCGCAGTAAACAAAGGTTTTTCAGTGGTGATGGAATAGCATGAAGGTAGGTCTGGCGCTTGGCGGCGGCGCGGCACGAGGCGTCGCGCATACCGGCGTATTGATTGAGCTGGAAAAGGCGGGCATCCCGATAGACATTATCGCGGGTACAAGTATCGGGGCGGTTATCGGCGGCATGTACGCAATCAATCCCAACGCGGAAGGTGTAAGGGCAAAACTGCTCGGATTTTTCAACAGCAGGGACTTCCAGAACCTGCGCGTCGATTTCGCCCAATCGACCAAGAACGATGAAAGGCGTGGGATTTTACGTCGGCTCGCGCAGACAATGAGGAAGTCGATTTTTTTCGGCATTTCCGTTACGAACATTTCTTATATGTCCGAGGAGGCTCTGTCGAAGGAGATCGCCCTGCTTATACCGGACATCGATTTTTCCGATACAAAAATCCCCTTTTCATGCGGTGCGACCGATCTTAACAACAACGACGTTTACTACTTCTCAGAAGGCCCGATGCGCAGGGCGATTGTGGCGTCGTGCTCCATACCGGGAATATTCCCTCCGGTCGTTTACGACGGCAGACATCTGATCGACGGAAGCTGGGCCGTGCAGAACCCTGTAGCGCGCGCCCGGGAAATGGGGGCCGATTTCGTTATAGCCGTCCACATCGACACGGAAGGCGAAGAGGAGCTTGAGATGAAAAACGGCCTCGACGTTGTCCTGTTCGGCAACCGCGCGACACGCAGGGCGCTCGCGAAAATCCAGCTTCAGGAAGCCGACTGGGTAATCAGGCCGAATATATGCGATATCCACTGGGCCGACTTCGGCAAGGCCGCCGAATGCCTCGATTACGGATGCAAGGAGGCCGTCGATTCGATTCCCGGCCTTAAAAAGAAACTGCGCGGGAAAAGAATAAAACGCTTTTTCGGCCTTCGTTAACTACCGACTGTCATTGCTTCTTTCTATCCAGGGAATGCTTGCCGCAACAGGTAGTCGCCTTGGAACCGGTATGAGAGTTACGTTTCCTATCACTGCCGCAACATACAACTGAACTGCCGCCGTCATTGCGGCATTTATGGTTCATGACTGTCCCGTTCAGGCGTCTCGGCTTTTTGGCAAACACATGGGTTGATATGGGCAAATGCAATGCCAATTCACGAGTTTTAATAATCAATATGTTACTGCCCTTTCGACCCGAAAATGTATATATATTCATACATGCGTTGGTATATTTAACAGTTGCTTATGGAGGCGTGATACCAAATAGCTTCCCAAAGAGTGCGCAAGCGGGAAGATAACTGTAGCTGCTCTGGACTTTTATTATTATATTGCTATTGATAAGTGTAACGTTATAGGTTATAAATAATAATGGTTAAAACTTTCCGCCATAAAGGACTTGAAAAACTTTTCAGGAAAGGAAATAAGGCTGGAATTAACACTTTACATGCGAAACGGATAAGACTGATACTTGGGGTACTTGATGCGGCGCGGGAACTTCGGGATATTAATCTTCCCGGGCTTAAAATGCATAAATTGAAAGGCGAATTAAAAGGTAAATATGCCGTGAGCGTCAGCGGTAATTGGCGGATAATCTTTCGCTTTGACGGCAAGGATGTTTTTGACGTTGATTACGTGGACTATCATTGAGAGGTGAAAAAATGATGCACAACCCTCCGCATCCCGGTGAGGTAATTCGGGAGTTATGTCTTGAGCCGCTTGGGCTTTCCATTACGGACGCGGCGAAGGCGATAGGTATTTCGCGAAAAGCTTTTTCCGAGCTTGTTAACGGCCGTGCCGGTGTGAGTTCGGAAATGGCGTACCGTTTGTCGAAGGCGTTCGATACCACACCGGAGAGCTGGCTTACGATGCAGATGCACTATGACCTGTGGAAAACAAGGTTGAAAGCCAAAAAACTAAAAGTAAAAAAACTCTCGGCAGTTTAGTTCCTCTGCGTCCTTTGCGCCCTCTGTGGTGATTATTTCGGCGGGTTTAAAACCCGCCATTACAATCTTCCCTCTGTGGTGTGTCCGGCGGGTATGGGTGTATAATCTCTCGATGCGAACTCCTTTAATTGCGGGCAACTGGAAGATGCACAACACTTCCGCCGAAACCAAAATTCTTGTAGGCGAAATCATCGAAAAAACCGCCGGCGTTAAAGGCGTCGATATCGTCGTCGCTCCGCCATTCACATCTCTTGCCGCCGCCAAATCAGCAATCGGCTCTTCCGGTATAGGGTTATCGGCGCAAAACGTGCATTGGGAGGATAAGGGGGCTTTCACCGGCGAACTCTCTTGCGCGATGCTGTTGGATGCGGGATGCGGATGGGTGATAATCGGACATTCCGAGAGGCGGCAGTATTTTAGCGAAACCGACGATACGGTAAACAAAAGACTAAAAGCGGCTTTAAAGGCCGGTCTCAAGCCCATCGTATGTGTGGGGGAAACGCTGGATCAGCGCGAGGCCGGTAGTACCGAAAAGGTCGTCTCCTCACAGCTTGCGGGAGGTTTTTCCGGCGTGGACGAATCGTTTTTGTCTGATATGGTTATCGCATACGAGCCCGTATGGGCCATCGGCACCGGAAAAACGGCGACGACCGAACAGGCGCAGGAGATACACGCACTCATACGCGGCTGGCTTGGCGGCAATTACGATGCGGAAAAAGCGGAGCGGACGCGCATCCTTTACGGCGGGTCGGTAAAACCGGGTAACGCCGCGGAGCTTCTGGCAATGCCGGACATCGACGGCGCCCTTGTGGGCGGCGCGAGCTTGAAAGCGGACGATTTCAGTGCTATCATCCGCGCTTCGGAAAAAATTTAGGAGTAAACCGCAATATATGACTGAAACTTTGGTTACGGTACTGCACGTCGTGGTAGCGTTTGTTTTGATACTTATCGTGCTGTTGCAGTCCGGTAAAGGGGCGAGCATGGGCGCAGCGTTCGGCGGCTCATCGCAGACGGTTTTCGGCAGCCGTGGTCCGGCCGGTTTTATGAGCAAACTGACAACCGGCGCGGCGATTATATTTATGCTGACATCGCTCGCTCTTTCCATGATCTCCGCCGGCGAGAGGCACGTAACCATACTGGAGGATGCTGTCCCGCCGCCCTCCGCGGAGGAACCTGCCCCCGTAGCCGAACCTCCCGCGGAAGCCCCTTCTGCTGGATCTATCGATCCGTTCGAGACACCGCCGCCCGCCGACGAAGCGGCAACAGAAAAGGATACCGGAACACCCACAGGCGAAAAATAAAATGCGCTCGGTCGCCGTAGCAATCTGCCTGCTTTTATTAACCGCCTGCGAACCCGCCCCTAAAGTCGAAAAAGCCAAAGAAGTAATAGACGACGGCAAACCAGTCCACGGAGATATGATCGTGGACGCTTCCATAGGCGACGCCAGTAATCTTATCCCGATGCTTGCGGGCGACGCTTCGTCCCACGCCATCGCGGGACTGATTATGAACGGACTCCTTCGCTATAACCCGAAGTGGGAGCTGGAAGGGGAGTTGGCGGAGTCGTGGGATGTATCGGAAGACGGGAAGAAGATTACTTTCCATCTGCGCAAGGACGTGAAGTGGCACGACGGCGTACCATTTACCTCTGCCGATGTGATGTTCGGCTATAAAACTATCATCAGTCCGGACATCCCGACGGCCTACGCGGAGGATTATCTTCAGGTGTCGAAAGCCGAAGCGCCGGACGACTACACTTTCATAGTTTATTACGACAAGCCGTTCGCGCCCGCGCTCGGCTCGTGGGCATCGTCTATTCCTGTATTGCCGAAACATCTGCTGGAAGGCAAGGATATAACCAAGTCCGAGCTGTCGCGCCATCCGATCGGCACGGGACCGTACAAGTTCGTGGAGTGGAAGACGCAGGAGAGGATAATTCTGGAGGCCAATCCGGACTACTTTGAGGGGGAGCCGTGGATTAAACGATACGTGTTCCGCGTGATACCCGATACGGCCACACAGTTCCTGGAACTGAAAGCGGGCGGGATAGATCAGATGTCGCTTACGCCGATTCAATACCTGAAACAGACGGGGACCCAGGAGTTTAAGGAAAATTTTTATAAGTTCAAATTTCTCGCGAACGGCTACACCTATTTGGGCTATAACCTGACGCGCGACCTTTTCAAAGACGTCCGCGTGCGCCGTGCGCTGACCCACGCGATAAATAAAAAAGAGATTATAGAGGGCGCGCTGTTGGGTCTCGGCCGTCCGGCGACGGGGCCGTACAAGCCCGGCGTCTGGGCCTATAATCCCAACGTGATGAAGTACGAATACAGTCCCGAAAAGGCTAAAAAGCTTCTGGCGGAAGCGGGATGGAAGGACACGGACGGCGACGGCATTCTGGATAAAAACGGCAAAAAGTTCGAGTTCACAATCGTGACGAACCAGGGTAACAACCAGCGTAAAAAGGCGGGCGAGATTATTCAGAGACGGCTTCAGGACGTAGGCATTTCGGTAAAACTGAGGGTTTTGGAATGGGCGTCTTTCATAAAGGAGTTTATAAACAAAAGGGAGTTCGACGCCACGATACTCGGCTGGGCCCTATCGCCGGAGCCGGATCAGTACGACATCTGGCACTCGTCGAAGACCGGCGAGTCGGAGTTCAATTTCGTTACCTTTAAAAACGACGAGGTGGACGCATTGCTGGA
Organism: Nitrospinota bacterium; assembly: GCA_046754425.1. Lineage (GTDB taxonomy): Bacteria > Nitrospinota_A > UBA7883 > JACRGQ01 > JACRGQ01 > JBHHVT01. Next base: position 13,038 of record JBHHVT010000012.1, read on the forward strand.
AAAGGGACGTCGGACATTTGATATCGAGGAGAGGAAAAAAGCCTATTTCAGGATTCAGGAGATACTGGCCGATGAACAGCCGTATACCTTCTTATATGTGGGTGAGGCGCTTCCTGTAGTGAACGCGAGGGTGCGTGGAATCGAGTCGTATCCTACCGGCATCGGCTACATGTGGCCAAACAAGTGGTGGGTGCCGGCAGCTCTGCAGAAGTATAGTTTGCAAAAATGACGTCATCAAATTGCCACGGCTAAAGTGTATAGACTGTGTTGTTGACGTGTCTTAATGAGTAACAATCCTGGAACGCTGGCGGTAATCCCGGCGCGGTACGGTTCTACCCGTTTCGAGGGCAAGGCCCTCGCTCCTCTTAACGGCAAACCGGTAATCCTGCACGTCGTTGAGCAGGCGAACAGATGCGCGCTGGTCGACAACGTGCTGGTCGCGACCGACGACGAACGAATCCTGAAGGCTGTGGAGTCGGCGGGCTGCCGTGCATTGATGACAAGCCCGGCTCATCCGTCCGGTACGGATCGCGTCGCAGAGGCGGCCATGCAGAGCGACGCTGAGATTATTGTAAATATCCAGGGAGACGAGCCGATGATAGACCCGGACTCCGTGGACTCCGCTGTTAAAGCGCTATCGGACGATCCCACGCTAAACGTTTCGACGCTCGGCCTGCCGATTAGCGATCCGGCGGAGATTGAGGACCCGAACGTCGTTAAGGTAGTGACGGACGGCAACGGTATGGCTCTATACTTCTCCCGCGCCGCGATACCGTACAACCGCGCCGGGAAAAAACAGCCGCCCGTGATGAAACATCTGGGACTATATGTTTATAGACGCGCGTTTCTGTTAGAATACGCCGCTTTGAAACCAACGGAGCTGGAAATGACGGAGCGGCTTGAACAGCTGAGGATTCTTGAGCACGGCTTTGGCATCAAAGTCGTCGCCGCAAATCGTGACAGCATAGGTATCGACACACCGGAAGATTTAAAAAAAGCGGAGGCGCTTTTGAATGTCTAAGTACATATTCGTAACTGGCGGCGTACTGTCGTCGCTCGGCAAGGGACTGTCGGCGGCCTCAATCGGCGCGCTTCTCGAGAACCGCGGATTAAAAGTTACATTCATCAAACTTGATCCGTATATAAACGTGGACCCCGGCACCATGAGCCCTTTTCAGCACGGCGAGGTGTACGTCACCGACGACGGCGCGGAAACGGACCTTGACCTGGGGCACTACGAGCGTTTCGTCACGACGCGGATGGGGCGCGTCAATAATGTCACCACAGGCAAGATATACGACAACGTTATCCGCAAGGAAAGAGAAGGAAAATATCTCGGCAGTACTGTGCAGGTAATTCCCCACATAACGGACGAAATAAAATGGCACGTCCACGAGGCGTCCAAAGGCTACGACGTAGCCATATGCGAAATAGGCGGTACGGTCGGCGACATTGAGTCACTGCCGTTTCTTGAGGCGATGCGGCAGTTCAGGTTCGACGTGGGATCGAAAGACGTGGTCTTCGTCCACGTTACGCTTGTGCCGTACATAAAGGCGTCGCGGGAGCTCAAGAGCAAGCCGACGCAGCATTCAGTCGCAAGGCTGCGGGAGATAGGCATACAGCCGGATGTATTGCTTTGCCGGGCGGAACTGCCGCTGCCGGAGGCGATGAAAAAAAAGATTGCGCTCTTTTGCAGTGTGCGTACGGAAAGTGTGATAAACGCCGTGGATGTGAAGTCCTTATACGAGCTTCCACTGGTGTTCCACAAAGAAAAGCTCGACGACATTCTGCTTAACGCGCTGGACATGGAACTGCCCTCCATCGAACCGGAACGGTGGAAAAAGATTGTGGAAGGTGTGTTAGACCAGTCCGAGAAGGTGACCATTGCCGTTGTGGGAAAGTACATGGGCCTGGAAGACTCGTACAAAAGCCTTAAGGAAGCGCTGATACACGGCGGGATAGCGAATAACGTCGGCGTGAATTTAAAGTGGATTGACTCCGAAGAGTACGAGACGAACAATATTGAATCCGTCCTGAAAGAGTGCAACGGCATCCTTGTGCCGGGCGGCTTCGGGGAGCGCGGCGCGGAAGGAAAGATAAGCGCCGTGCGTGTGGCAAGAGAAAAAAAGATTCCTTTTCTCGGCATCTGCCTGGGGATGCACTGCGCGGTTGTGGAGTACGCGCGCAACGTCTGCAAGATAGAATCGGCCAACAGTTCGGAGTTCGACGAAAACACGCCCAATCCCGTTATTGACCTGATGCCGGACCAGAGGGGAAAAGGGAAGGGCGGCACAATGAGGCTTGGTTCCTACCCGTGCGTGTTGAGAAAGAACTCGCGCTCCTATTCCGCGTACAAGGCAAGCGAAATTCAGGAGAGGCACAGGCATCGATACGAGTTCAACAACAAATACAGGATGCAGCTTGAAGAAGGCGGCATGGTTTTCGGAGGGCTTTCACCCGACGGGAACCTCGTTGAGATTGTCGAAGTGTCGGACCACCCGTGGTTCGTAGCCGGACAGTTCCATCCGGAGTTCAAATCATCCCCGCTCAATCCCCATCCACTGTTCAGCGCGTTTATTAACAGCGCGAAAAAACTGGAGTACCTGATCTAGATGCCGCAAAAAATTCAACAAAAAATCGTAGAGGTTGGTTCGATTAAAATCGCCAATCATTTGCCGTTAGTGCTTATAGCGGGTCCGTGTGTAATTGAAGACGAAAAGTCCGCTCTTAATGCGGCGGACAGGCTGAGGAAAATAACGGACGACCTCGGCATGGGGCTTATATATAAATCGTCTTACGACAAGGCCAACAGATCGTCGAACAAGTCGTTCAGGGGGGTAGGCGTAAAAAGAGGACTTGGTATTTTAAAAAAGGTTCGTCAGAAGTTCGGCCTTCCGGTAATTTCCGATGTCCATAGCGAGATGGAGGTGCCTGCCGCCAGTGAAGTGCTTGACGTGATACAGATACCGGCTTTTTTATGCCGCCAGACAGACCTGCTTGAAGCCGCCGCCCGCACCGGCAGGCCGGTTAACGTAAAAAAAGGACAGTTCATGGCTCCATGGGACATGGCCAGGGTAGTGGAAAAAGTCAACTCGGCGGGTAACGGCGGCGTATTGGTGACGGAAAGGGGGACGTCGTTTGGTTACAATAACCTTGTAAGCGATTTTCGCGGCGTTAAAATAATATCCGAAATGGGGGTGCCGGTAATTTTCGACGCCACTCATTCCGTGCAGCTACCGGGAGCGAAAGGCGATTCGTCCGGCGGTGAACGGAAGTTCGTCTCTACCCTGAGCCGGGCGGCTTCGGCGGTAGGGGTGGCCGGGATATTTCTTGAAGTTCATCCGGATCCCGATAAGGCACCATGCGACGGCCCTACAATGTTGCGCATGAAAAACCTGCCGAAACTTTTGGCGGACTTGCAGGCTATCGACAGAATATCAAAGGGCCTTTCATAACCCGTCTGCCGGTCAGGCTAACCGAAGATGTCCATATACATCATCGGATTGACTTTCCATTTCTGCGGGGACTCCGATGAAACTATCCTGTCGTTTCCGCTATCCGGACTCGAGAGATCCATATCTTTGGGATTTATAAAAATTTCCTTTTTAGTGTTGAATATCAGTCGTACCCTGGGTCTTAACATATCCGTTGATCCCTGCTCGGTTATTACCCCCAGGAAACCGCTTTCCATCCGTACGAGAGTGCCTATCGGGTAGATACCGACGCACTTAATATAGTTTTGCACTATGTCTTCACTGAAATGCCGGCCTCTCCATTCGTAAATTTTTTTCAGCGCGTCGGCCGGTTCAATCTTATTGTGGTACACCCTGTTGGATGTGATTGCGTCATAGACATCGACGATTGCCGCCATCTGTCCGTAAAGCGAAATCTCTTCGCCTTTAAGGCCGTCCGGGTAACCTGAGCCGTCCAAACGTTCATGGTGCTCGACCGCCACCGCCATGGCCGGCGCGGGTAAATCAGCGGTTTCTTCAAGAATTTTCCGGCCTTGAACAACGTGGTCCTTCATCAGTTCGAACTCTTCATCGGTAAGCGTACCGCGTTTGTTCAGGATATCCTGCTGAACTTTCATTTTGCCTACGTCGTGTAAAATCGCTCCCAAGCCGATCTGGTTCATTATCTGGCGGTTCAGACCGAGTGTCTTACAAAAGGAAACCGTCAGTACGCCCACGCTCACGGAGTGCATGAACGTGTATTCGTCTTTTTGCTTTATTCTGCTGAGGCTCATCAACGCGTGCTTGTTGTTTATGACAGATTCCACAATGTCGCCAACGACATGGTCCACCTTTTCCATCTCAATCTGCTTGCCGAAACGGAGATCGTGCATCACGTCAACTATGACGCGGTTGGCCTCGTCCCTGACAACCTTTGCGTTATCCAGTTCCTTCCGTAACGGGACGCTGTCGGCCACCTCGATTGAATGCAAAGGCGGCGCGTCCGCACCGGCTGCCGGCCGGGCCATGCCTGCCGTCTTTTTAATGCTTATATCGGTTTCCTTTTGTACTTCCTCCAGGGGTACGCCGTCGGCGACATCCAGGCCCTTTTCGGTATCGATGTAAACCTCGCGTATACCGTGTTTGAACACTTTCTCCACCATGGCTTCGTCCCTGATGAGAATCCTTGTTTGGAAGAACGGTATTTCAAGCCAGGCACAGTCGAAGTCGTGGACGAACATGCCCGGACGGAGAACTTCGGTCTTTATTTTCTTAATCAATTGTGACCTATTCTAGCATTTATATTTTATTCTTGTAGTTTCCATTCCTTAAAAAAGTCGAAAAAACGTTTTAACTTATCCTTATCTTCGTTTCCCATTCCAAGAAAAATTCCCCCGTACATATACTTATTTATCACCATTTTGCTTCGCATTACCTTCAGCCTGCTGCGCCTTATGGTTAAGTCGTCACCAAGCGAAAAGGTCAGCTTTATGGAGCCTTCGTCCCTGACAGGGTTTTTCGCAAGAAGCCTGACGCCGTTCATGCTGATATCGCAGATCATCCCTTTTCCTTCCGGTTTTTCCCCGTCGCCGGCGGCGGAACTGATATCGACCGGTATGAAACACTGGTATCGGGTATCGGAGCGCACGGAGTGCTCCATCGTTTCCTCTTTGAGCTTAAGTATCATGAGGTTCGTTTTGGCAAGGAGCATAGCGGAATCGGCTACGAAGCCGTAAACGGTACCCTCGTTTTCCAATCGAACGACTACGTCAACTGTTGATTCGGTCAACAACCTGCTTTCGCTGAGCGCTGGCGGGTCTACCATCAGGTAGCTGTCTTTCCGCATTTTCCATCCCCTTAGCGAACTTTTGTGCGTCTTGCCTTTGTAATCGAGAGTGAGGGGCTGGCCAACGTAAAACATTTATCAGCCCTTATAGTCCGCAGAAGCTTTGTACGAAATACAGTCGGCGTAAAAGGTTTTAATGGCGTCTGAATTTTTATCGTTCACTTTACTGAAAGAAACGCCTAACAGGAGTTTGTTCGATGACGGTTTTATGTTGCGAATTTCCGCATCCAGTGAGTCGACGTGCATCCCGCCGGGAAGAGTGGTCGATATTGCCACCGTATGTCCGACATCGATCAGTTCCGATGAATTTACCGCCAAAAGGGCGCCGACCTCGGAGATATCCAGTATTGCGCCGTCCAGCGTTTCCATCGTCCAGGTCTGACCCGTATCACTGTCTGTTTCGCACCCGGTTGTTATAACCGCCGAAATCATTACGTTGAGCCTTTTGCTCTTCCTAAGCTCGACCTTCCTGATAGAATCGGGGTATTCCAGCACAATCAAACCGGATTTTTCATGAACCCTTACGATGCCCGTTTTGAAACCGTAAACGGCGCCATCCAGCAGGAAGCGGACGGTGATAATCGAACCGTAATCCGGATAAAACTTTTTTCCGCCCACCAAGGGGGTATCTACAATCAGATGTTTCAGCGCCACAACGCCCCTTATGGTCGAGAGGGACCTTTTTTCCTGGCAGGTTATCTGAATAGGGTCCCCAATCGGGAGCATCGATTCAATGGAATTGTCAAAAATAAAGCCGATGTCGGCAAGTCCGCTTGTCCCATTTTGCGAAACCATCTACTTACCTGTTTTTATAAACATTGCCGATTTTCATATTTCATTTTTCAATTATATATCAGTCAGATAATGTTTCAATAATCTCGTTACAAGGCAATTCCGCCGGCTTGGGGAAAACAGACACGCCTTACCCTTTGTGATATGGATGTTATCAAAGGCGTGGTCGACCAGGCGTCGGATTTTACGCGCCCGGTGAGATGATAGATCTGAGTTTTGTAAAAATAAGTTTTAAATAGGTTTTTATCTTATACCTGGCGATCAGCACCGCGTCTCCAATGGTATCGGCTGTTCCTGTAAAGATATCGTAAGCAATCTTGCAGATAAAAAGAACAAGTATAATGACGATAGGAGCCGCAAAAGCTCCCATCAACGCCAGGATATGCGACGTTTTATCGGCTATCGCGGCCCCGGAGGCGTCGAACCGTTCCCGCAGTAGTTTTCCAATTTCCCCCATTGATTCGCCGTATGGGATTGTGCTCATGATAAGGCCGAGTATCCTGTCCGTCATCGGTACGTTCTATAGATCGTGAGAAATCGGGTTAAACATTGGAAATTATTTTAAAAGCCGGTCGTCCTTTCAAAAAAGAGCGTTACTAATATCCGCCGTTTGAAAGTGAGTAGACCAAAGCGACTGTCGGCAGAAGGCTACGGCCTGTACCGTCGGAAAAAGCGGTAGGCCGCGGGCAAAAACCAGTTCATTCGTCGAGTCTCCCCGATATGCCGCGAGCCTTCCAGCGAAAATCACCTTGGTCTTATAAAGACAATTATCCCTAAAACCAATGTGCAAATTCAAGTAAAATAATAGCGATTCTCGTAAAAACCGAATTAAATAAAGAAAGTCAACGAGTTAAAATCATCTGCCGCAGCTGGTTTTTACGTGGAATTATCCGCCGAGGATCTTTGCGGCTTCCTTGGCGTAGTATGTAAGGATCATGTCCGCGCCGGCGCGTTTTATCGACAGGAGCACTTCCATCATTACGCGCGAGCCGTCGATCCAGCCTTTTTCCGACGCCGCCATCACCATCGAATACTCGCCGCTTACGTTATAGGCCGCAACGGGAAGC